>URXR01000001.1 GCA_900551925.1 uncultured Mycoplasmatota bacterium
TGTAGAACTTTTTCATTCTTCATTCCTCCTTTACTATACTCTTGTATAATTAGGAGGCAATTCCTTAAAAATTTTTAAAAAAGAAAAAATAAACAAGAATTCACTTGTTTATTTGGCTACAATATTTACTATTTTCCCTTTTATAACTATTACTTTTAAGATTTCTTTGTTTTCAAGATGTCTTTTGACATTTTCTTGAGCTAAGGCTTTTTCTTTAATTTCTTCTTCTATTTCTTCATTTCCTACAGTTATTTCACCACGAACTTTACCATTTACTTGAACTGCTATTGTTTTGGTAGTGGTAATTATTTT
Source organism: uncultured Mycoplasmatota bacterium (assembly GCA_900551925.1). Classification (GTDB taxonomy): domain Bacteria; phylum Bacillota_I; class Bacilli_A; order RF39; family UBA660; genus UMGS1449. The sequence goes on from URXR01000001.1 coordinate 313, forward strand.
AGATTCATCATATTCTGGCCACTTTTCAAAGGCTATTGTGTTATTATGACCCATTTGTTCCCAAAGTTCTTCGGTGATGTGAGGACAAATTGGATTAAGTAATTTTAAGAAATTAAGAGCATAGTTTTTAGGGAATACTTCTTCTTTATAAACGGCATTGATAAAGATCATCATACTACTTATAGCAGTATTAAAGTTAAGAGTTTCAAAATCTTGAGTAACTTTTTTGACAGTTTCATGATAAACTTTTTCAAGATTTTTATTTTCTTCATCTTTAATTTTATTTTCACTGGTATATAATCTATATACTCTATCTAAGAATTTTCTAGCCCCTTCTACTCCATTATTGCTCCATGGTTTATCGGCTTCTAGAGGACCCATAAACATTTCATATAATCTTAGAGTATCAGCACCATATTTTTTTACTATATCATTAGGATTTATTACATATTCAGGAAATCTTTTGCCCATTTTTTGACCATTTGAGCCTAAAATCATTCCTTGGTGAACTAATTTTTTAAATGGTTCTTTTACTGGTACTAGACCTTTGTCGTATAAATAATTATTCCACATTCTAGAGTATAGAAGGTGTCCAACAGCATGTTCTGGTCCTCCAACATATAAATCTACTGGCATCCAATGTTTTAATAGTTCATAATTAGCAAACTCTTTGTCATTATGAGCATCAATATATCTTAAGAAATACCAAGATGAACCAGCAGAACCAGGCATAGTTGAAGTTTCTCTTACTCCTTTTTTACCATTTATAACAACATTTTTCCACTCTATAGCATTATCTAAAGGAGCTTTACCATTTTTACCTTTATAATCTTTCATCTCTGGTAATACTAATGGTAAATCTTTTTCTTCTAAGGCCATTTCTGTTCCATCTTCAAAGAAAACGATAGGAACTGGTTCTCCCCAGTATCTTTGACGCGCAAAGATCCATTCGCGAAGACGATAATTTATTTTTTTCTTACCGTAACCTTTTTCTTCTAACCAAGATATAATTTTGGCAATGGATTCTTCTTTATTAAGTCCATCTAAGAAAGATGAATTAATATGGACTCCATCTCCAGTATAAGCTTCAAAAGAAATATTTCCGCCTTCAATTACAGGGATTATATCTAAGTTAAATTTTTTAGCAAATTCATAGTCTCTTTCGTCATGCGCTGGTACAGCCATAATAGCGCCAGTCCCATAGCTTGCTAAAACATAATCACTAATCCAAATTGGAATTCGTTCATTGTTTACCGGATTAATAGCGTAAGCTCCGGTAAATACTCCGGTTTTTTCTTTATTAAGTTCGGTTCTTTCTAAATCACTTTTAGAAGCACATATTTTTTTATATTTTTCTACTTCTTCTTTTTGAGAAGTAGTAGTTATTTCATCTACTAGATTATGCTCTGGTGCTAAAACACAGTAAGTTGCTCCAAATAAAGTATCTGGACGAGTTGTGAAAACTGTAAAACTTTTATTTTCGTTTTCTACTTCAAAAATAACTTCAGCTCCAATACTTTTACCAATCCAGTTTCTTTGGATTTCTTTAGTAGATTCAGGCCAATCTATTTCTTCTAGACCTTCAAGTAATCTTTCAGCATAGGCTGGCATATCGATAACCCATTGCTTCATGTTTTTACGAACTACAGGGTATCCTCCACGTTCACTTTTGCCATCAATTACTTCATCATTGGCTAGAACTGTTCCTAATTCTTCGCACCAATTGACAGGCATATCGATAACTTTAGCTAGATGATCTTTATATAACTCAATAAATATCCACTGAGTCCATTTATAATATTTAGGATCACTGGTAGATATTTCTTTGCTCCAGTCAAAGTCAAAACCTAACATTTTTAACTGTTTAGTAAAGGTTTCAATATTTTTTTGAGTAAAACCATCAGGATGATTTCCAGTTTTTACAGCATATTGTTCAGCAGGAAGTCCGAAAGAATCAAATCCCATAGGATGAAGAACATTATATCCTTGCATTCTTTTCATACGAGATATTATATCAGTTGCCGTATAACCTTCAGGATGTCCAGCATGAAGTCCTACTCCACTTGGATAAGGAAACATATCTAAAGCATAAAACTTTGGTTTACTAAAATCCCATACATCGGTTTTAAATGTTTCATTCTCTTCCCAATATTTTTGCCATTTTTTTTCTATTTGTTCATGATTCATTTAATGTCATTCCTTTCTTTTCTAAGACTTTTCCTACTAATCTATAGCTTAAAAATAGCACTATAAGAATAGCAGGAATTGCTACGATAAATTTTAAAATCATACTATTTACAATATTAGTGATAACTAAAACGAGGCCAATATCTATAGCATTGGTTACAGCGACTATTTTCATCAGTTTTTTATAACTTATTTTTTTTACATCAACACGTTGAGTTTGAATAAATAATTTTAAATCAACAGGGATATTGTTTTTAGTATATTTTTTTATTTTACGAAGTTCAATAAATTTATAGTACAGGAGAACTAATACTACCGCGATTAAAAATTGTATTAAAGAAAATAATATCATACTCATATAAACTCCTCCAAACATGATAATTCTTTTATATTATAATAAATTTATGAAAAATAGTAAATATCTAGATGAAAAATACTTAAACTTTATAAAAAAAATATAAACTTTAAATAGTCTATATTTTTAATTTATTAATCAATTTTTCTAGTTTTTACAGAATTTTTTTCTTTAGTAAGAGGAGCTTTTAAAGAATAGATATACTTATCATATTTATAACTACATATTCCTCCTAGGTAATCAAATTCTTCTTTAGCTTCCTCTTTTTCTTTTTCTTCTAAAATAAAGCCATCTTCTTCACATAAACCTCTTAATACTACTGGTGATACTAATAAATAATTTTGAGGAAGGGCTTCTGTTAAATAACCTTTAAAATATAATTTATTTTTTTTAGCTTCAAGAATATTTTTTGATTCAGTAAAAAATAAAACTACATCCTCTGGCAAAAACTCTTGATATTCCCTACTTATCGCAGGCATTTTTTTATAATTTATGGAAGTTGATGTAGCATCCATACTGCTTATTGTCATCATCATATGTTCTTTATTTTCTAGATTATTATAATCATAATAAGTAAAAGTAGTTTCTGGATCTTTACTTTCATAAGTAATGCTATCTTTTAAATTGTTATATAAAAGTTCATAAACAAATTTAGTTGATTCTACTAATTTAGTAGTAACTTCTTTTTTACTAGCTTTATATTTTCTTTCTTGTTTATTTGAATTTTTTAATTCTTCATTTAATTTCTTTAATTCTTCTAATTTTGTTTTCATAAACTCCTCCTTGTGTTTAATTATTATAAACCTATTTATAATTTGTAGCAAGCTTAAATTGACTAAAAATAGTCTTATAGTTATAATATTTTTGGATGTGATTTAATGTTTAAATACGGAAATTTTAATAAAAGATATCATACTTTAGATTATTATTATAAAAATAAATATAATTGTAAAGTATTTAAAGTCAGCTTAAATTTAGGACTTAGTTGTCCTAATATTGATGGAGCCAAAGGTTATGGAGGATGTATTTATTGTAAAAGCGGTAGTCAAGCTTTTGGAAGTGATAAGAATAAATCTTTAAAAAGGCAATTTGAAGATGGTAAGAAAATTCTTCATAAGAAATGGAAAAATGCTAAATATATTGCTTATTTTCAAAATAATACTAATACTTATGGTGATATAGATTATTTAAAAAAATCATTTTATGAAGTTCTAGAGTATGATAATGTCGTAGGAATTAATATTGCTACTAGATGTGATGCTATTAGTGAGGAGTGCTTTGATTTACTTTGTGATTTAAATAAAAAAACTGATTTAACGGTGGAACTTGGTCTTCAAACTATTCATGAAAAGACTTCTAAACTTATTAATAGAGGTCATACTTTAGAAGAGTTTAATACTATGTATAAAAAACTTAAAAAAGCTAAAATTAAAGTAGTTGTACATATTATAAATGGTCTTCCTTTTGAAACTAAGGAGATGATGATAGAGACTGCTTGTTATTTAAATAAGTTAAAAGTAGATGGGGTTAAAATTCATATGTTACAGGTTTTAAAAGGTACTAAACTGGAAAAATTATATGAAAAAGAAAGGTTTCATATCTTATCTAAAGAGGAATATATTGATATTGTTACTTTTCAATTAGAAAATTTAAATGAGGATATCGTTATTCATAGAATAACTGGAGATCCTCTTCCTGAAGACTTAGTGGCACCTTTATGGACTTTGGATAAGTTTAAGGTTTTAAATGATATCGATAAAGAGCTTAAAAAAAGAAGAACTTATCAAGGCTTTAATTTAAGTATTTTAAATAGAGCTAGATTACTATTTTCAATAAATTTAAAGAAAAATGATTTAGTTATTGATGCTACTTTAGGTAATGGTAAGGATAGTTTATATTTGTTATCTTTAATTAAAGAGGGATTTTTATTTGGATTTGATATTTCTAAAGAAGCTATTTTAAATAGTGATAATTTATTAAAGGATGAGTTTAAAAATTATAAATTATATAATATAAGTCATGATAAAATGGATGAGGTTTTAAAAGATTATGAAAATAAAATAAGTTTAGTGGTTTTTAATTTAGGATATTTGCCTCATAGTAAAAATATTAGTATGACTAATTATAAAACTACAATTAAAGCAATTGAAGCTGCTATTAAGCTTTTAAATAAGAAAGGACATATTGTTGTTACTATTTATCCAGGACACTTTGAAGGATTAAAAGAAAGTTTAGAGATAAAAAAGATGTTAAAAACTAATAATTATATATATAAAGAATATCATAATACTTTAAAAGAGACTGCCCCTTATGTTATAGATATAAAAAAATCTAGATTAGATTAGTCTAGATTTTTTTAAATGTCTTTTAGAATATTAATTATAAAACTAATTATTATTAGTACTATGATTAGATAATAATATTTAACGAAAAAGTTTAAATATTTTTCTAGATAGGTGCTTTTTTTGATTAAATCTATTAAAAATAAAACTAAAGCACTTAGAAAAAATAAAAAGATAGGGATTGTTAAAATATTATAGTTTATAGCGCCAATTATATCACCGTGGAAAAGACTTCTAAAACCTCTGGTTAGTCCACAGGCAGGACAAGGAATAGAAAAGATGGTTTTGAAAAGACATGATATATCAAAAACAAATACTACTAGTATTCCGAATACAAGTAGTATTGTCATAATTAATAAAATTAATTTGTAGTTATTAGTCAACCAATCTATTTCCTTCAGCATCAACATTGATAGTGCCAGTTAAAATTAAGATTCCTTCGATTAGACCCCAAATAGCTGAAGCAAATGATAGTATACCGCAAGATAAAACTGTTATTAATAGTTGCGCTACAGCTTTGCCGGTATAACCTAAATAAAAATTGTGAACTCCGAAACAGCCTAAGAAAATTCCTAAAAGACCAGCGGCTATTTTAGATTTAGGTTGGCCGCTTCCTACTATTTCGCCTTCTACTTTTTCGGTTTTAGTTTTTGTTTCATTTATTTTTTTGCCACAATTACCACAAAATTCAGCACCTTTTTCTAACTCTTTACCACAATTTGAACAATATTTTGCCATATGATCACTCCTCTCATAAATAATAGCATAATTTAGAAGATTTAGCAATAATCCTATTTAATAATTTCTAGGATAATATCATTTTGTTTCTTTTTAAAAAGGGAAATATTAAAAGCATCATAAACGTCACCTTCAGCTACTTTATTGTTGCCATATAATTTAGCTAAAATATCGCCTTCTTTAATATCATCTCCTGGTTCTACCTTTAAAATTATTCCAGCATTATAGTCAATCTCATCATCTTTAGCTTTTCTTCCGGCGCCAAGGTTCATAGAAATTGTTCCTATTTTTCTGCTATCTATTTCATTTAAATAACCATATCTTTTAGCTAAAATATATTCACAATCAGGAAGATTTATTTCTAAATTTCCTCCTTGATGATAAACAAATTCGCAAAATTTATCATAAGCTTTGCCATTTGTTATTGCATCTTCTACTTGAGCCAAAGCTTCTTCTTTAGAATAACCTTTACTCATGGAAAGCATAAGAGCTGCCATTTCTTTACAAAGATAAGTTAAATTATTTTGTTTATTGTTTTTTAAAATATCTATTACTTCTAAGACTTCTATAGAGTTACCAATATTTGTTCCTAAAGGATTGTCCATTTCCGTTAGCATACAGACAACTTCACGATTATATTTTTTTCCTATTTTTATCATTAAATTAGCTAAGGCTCTAGCATCATTTATATTATCCACTAAAGCTCCTTTTCCTACTTTGACATCAAGTAAGATTTTACTCGCACCACTAGCTATTTTTTTACTCATAATACTGATCGCTATTAGAGGTACTGATTTAGTTGTACCAGTTACATCTCTTAAAGCATAAACTTTTTTATCAAGAGGACATAAATTATCAGTTTGAGAGGAAATAACCATGCCAACATCTTCTAAACAGGTGTAAAATTCTTCTTTAGTTAAATCAGTTTTTACGCCAATACTATTTAATTTATCAATTGTTCCTCCGGTATATCCTAAGGCTTTACCACTCATTTTAGCTATTTTTACACCAAGACTTGCTAAAATAGGTAAAACTATTAAAGTAGTTTTATCTCCTACCCCTCCGGTTGAATGTTTATCAATAAAATCAGGATTTTCTTCTAAAACATCACCACTTTTAATAAAAATATCTACTAAAGAAAAAACTTCATTTTCTGATAGACCATATTTACAAATAGTTTTTAGAACTTTAGTCATTTCTTCATCAGTTACTTTATTTTCTAGATAACCTTTAAATAAGTGTTCTAATTCTTCATAAGAAAGTTCATTTTTTTCTTTTAGTTTTTCTATTAAAAAATTCATATTTTCACCTACTATCTAGTATATATATTACTATTATATACTGATATTTATTTTAAAACAATAAAAACTAAAATATTTTTGTAATCAAAAATAGCTAAATAATTGGCTTAGTTAGCTATTTAAGTTAAATTTTTCGATATCATAATTATAATTATGAAGTAGCTCTTCTTCTGTTAAAGCTCTATTGTAAACACGGATTGAATATATTTCTCCTTGAAAATAGTAAGCGCTTTCTGAACCTCCTATATATATTCTATTTTGAGTTATTTTTGGACTAAAATCCGCTGTTAATTCTTTGTATAAAGTTGCATTACTATAAGCTTTTAAATTTCTTTCTTTCAACACACTACTTACTAATTGTACTTTATTTAATTCTTCATCCAATATAGGTTTAGTTATATGTGAGGAATTAGTACTATCTGATATAGTATACGTAAAACCTCCGTCACCTATATCTGTTGATAAATATCTTTCAGTCCATCTTCCATGATTTACTGTATTAAATATTATTTGATAAGTTCCTGTATTTCTTTTGGGTGTTACTAATATTTCTAGTGTATATTCATCTGTTATATTATAAGTAGCATTAGTTCTATATGCATAATCATTTACTCCATCAAAGGATAAGTAATTAGAGTACCAGGTTGACCCACTTACTGTTACATTATTATTATTACCACTTAAATCTTTCCAAGTTGATGAAGAATAAGCATGAGTAGCTCCGGTGTTAGCATAACCATCAAGCCAAAGAATTAAATTATCTTGGATATAACCATTATAGGTATCGGTATAAGCATTTATTCTGTGTCCATTACTTGTTTCTATACTTGCTTCATTTATTACTTCAGTCCATGAATTATTATCGCTACTTACTGAAGTTACATTATCATAATAGCTTCTTTGATCCCAAAAATGATTCCACACTGCTACTTCATCTAAATCATAGGTATCTCCTAAATCTACTGTTATACATTGGTTATTAGTTTGTGCTGAGGCTTGAGCAAAATGATAATCATCATTGGTGATATCTCCATCTGTTATTCTAGAATATGGTCTAGAACTCATTTCGGGAGTTGTTCCTGTTACTGTTTTTCCTTTAGCTATGTTTACCCCATCTTTTATGGCTTGTAATTCTATCCAAAGATTATTATCATTAGCACTGCTATAATTAATACAATTTTTTATGTACCTTACATTGTTTAATTTTTCTGTTTTCTTCTTTGGTTTATCATAGACATAAGTTATTTTAGCATAACCATTTCCTTCATTTTGTCCTGCTATCATTTTTCCTCCAATAAAGTATTTACCTGAATAATGAAGTGTTTGATTGGTGTGTTTTATTGTGGTACTTTCTTCCACACTATTTACTCCAGCATAACCACTTATATATGAGGAACCGCCGCCTCCTGGAGTTGATCCATTAGCCCCACCAGAACCTCCACTTCCGCCATAGTATCCTGAGCCTCCACCTCCACCACTACCGGCTATAGCAGTTGCTGCATTTGCTCCTCCGGAGCCACCTTTTCCAAAGGATCCTGCTGTTCCATTCGATTGAGCTGTATTCCATTTTATTGGCTCTTCTCCACCACTTATTTGAGTACCAGGATTTCCTAAAGTACTTTGATATGTTGAAGATATTGGATCTCCTCCATATAATGCGCCACCATGACCTTGCACACTAGACATCTCCCCTGCTCCTCCGGCTCCTCCTGCTGCTACCATTATTCTTGATATTAATGATGACATATTATCCCAATTTCCACTTACTAATCTTACATCGGTTGCTCCTCCTCCGGTTGTTCCACACACTCCGCTTTTTGCAGGCTTAGCTATCCCTCCTCCATTAAATTCATATCCTGTATTTCTACAATTAGTATTTGCATTTGTCCCTTTACCTCCAACATAGAAATATAATTTTTCTCCTTGTTCCAAATGTATATAGCCACTTGTTTTTGCTCCAAATGATTCATTACTAGTATCTGCCGGGGTACCTCCGCCAGCCATTTCTATATAATAATATCCGTCTTTTGGTACTTCGTATTCTTGTGAAGTTCCTGTATAGTTAAAAACAGTGGTTTTATTTATTAAAGTATCTACTACTACCTCTATGGTTTTTTCACCTTTTATTGTATCTGTAAATAAGGCATATGATGTTTTTGTCATACTTACTCCAATAAATATGGCAATTAACATTATTCCAACGCAAAATAAAGATAGAAATACTTTATTTATTTCTTTTATATCTTTATTTAATTGTTTATAAAGATACCCCCCCCCAAAGTCTCTCATTTTTTGTAGTTTGTTCCTTGTTTTTTATCATATTTCTCACTACTTTCTTTTAGTTTTTTATACATTTTTATTATAACTTTTTACATGTAAAAATACAAGTTATTTTAATGCTTTTGATAAATTTTAAAAATTAAAAACTTTTAGATTTGATAAAATCATGATAAAATTATAATGGTGGTGTAAATGATAGAAGATTTTGTTAAAAGTTTTAAGGAGACCTTTGTAGCAATTATACCAATATGTGCTATTGTAACAATCATTGCTATGTTATTTGGTTATGAAAGCAGTATTATTATATCTTTTGTAATAAGTTCTATTTTGTTAGTATTTGGTATTAGTTTGTTTACTTTTGGTGCGGATATTTCAATGATGTTAATTGGAGAAAAATTAGGAGAAAAATTGATAAAAAGCAAGAAAATTATTTTTATTTTATTTGTTATTTTAGCAATAGGAATTGCAATTACGATAGCGGAACCTGATTTAAGAGTTTTAGCCCAGCAAATTCCTAGTATTCCTACTGATACTCTTATTTTAACGGTTAGTGTTGGAGTGGGAATAATGCTTATGATTGCGACACTGAAAATATTATTTAAATTAGATTTAAGAACAATTCTTATTATTAGTTATGCTCTGGTATTTGGACTATTATTTTTTGTTCCTAGCGATTTTATACCTATTGCTTTTGACTCTAGTGGGGTTACTACTGGTCCGGTAAGTGTTCCTTTTATATTAGCTTTAGGAATTGGCTTTACTTCTCTTAGGACTGATAGCAATGTTAAAAGCGATACTTTTGGTCTTATTGCTCTTTGTTCAGTGGGTCCTAAAATAATGGTACTTATTTTAGGGATGCTTTATGATACTTCTAGTACTTTTGATACTTCAATTTATGAAAACAATTTACCTTTAATTATGCAATATGCTGATGGTTTTTTGGAATGTTTTAAAAATGTTTTTGTTTCGATTAGTCCGATTATATTACTGTTTATAATTTTTAAAATAGTTTCTAAGGATGCATTTAATAAGAAAAATACTAAAAAAGTAATAGTAGGTTTTATTGCAACTTTCTTAGGTCTTTGTTTATTTTTAACTGGAGTTGAAGTTGGGTTTATGAAAATGGGATTTTTAATGGGACAAGATTTTGTAAATTTAGATTATACGAAATTTTTAATTCCATTTGTTATGGTACTTGGTTTCTTAGTGGTATTTGCTGAACCTGCAGTTAAAATTCTTACTAATGAAGTTGAAGAAATAACTGAAGGTAGTGTAACGAGCAAAATTATGATAATTACTATTTCTATTGGAGTTTCGCTTATGGTAGCACTTTCAATAATTAGAGTTTTAACGGGAATCTCAATTATTTATTTTCTAATTATTGGATATGTTCTCGCTATTATACTGAGTTTTATTACTCCAAAAATGTTTACCGCGATTGCCTTTGATACGGGAGGATCAGTTACGGGACCACTTACTGCAACTTTTATGCTTCCTTTAGTAATTGGCGTATGTCTAGCCTATGGAGGAAATATTATGACTGATGCTTTTGGACTCATTGCTTTTGTGGCTATGTCCCCTCTTATTACGGTTCAACTATTAGGAATAGTATTTAAGATTAAGACTAAACAAGAGATATATAAACATACTGATGAGACTGTTATTGATTATGATTGGAGGGAAGCTTTATGATTGAATTACTTTGTTTAATATCTAATTTTAATGATGAGAAATCTATTAAACCATTGTATGATAAGTATAATTTACCTTATAATTTTGCTATTTATGGTAAAGGTACTGCTTCTTCTTCACTTCTTGAATATTTTGGTCTTGAAGAAATAAGAAAATATATTTATTTATCGCTTATAAATACTTTAGATAAGAAAAATATTTTAAATGATTTAGAAACTAATTTAAAATTAAATGAACCAGGTAAAGGAATTTGTTTTACTATTCCCCTATCAAGTTCAACAAAACATATTTTAAATAAAGTAAATAATAAGGAGGAGAATATGGAAAAAGATGAAAATAAAATTATGGAAAAATCTAAAGGTAAGAAAAACTATCATTTGATTGTTACTATTATTACGGAAGGCTATTCTGATAAAGTTATGAATACTGCTAAAAAAGCTGGTGCTAGTGGTGGAACTTTAATTAGAGGAAGAAGTTTATTTCAAACGAGTTCTAAAAGACAGTTTTTAGGTTTTTCTATAGAACCGGAAAAGGATGTTGTTCTAATTGTAGCCAATGATAAAATCAAAAAACCAGTGATGGAGGCAATTGTTAAAGAAACTGGTTTAAAAACTAAAGCTGGTGCTATAGTATTTGCTCTTCCTATCAGTGAAGCTATTGGTTTATATGAAGAAGAGTAAAATTTACAAATATAGTTTAATATGATATAATAGGAAAGAATTTAAAGGAGTATATTTATGTCTGAAGCAGAAAAATTATGTTTAAAAAACTTTTTAGATTACGGTTTTACATTACCGGAACAAGAAGATTTTACAAAAATAGTTCGTCCTATTATTAGTCATCCAGAGTTTGAGAAAAGATGTACTGATAATTTTCCTCATCACGGCAATACTACTTTAGGAGAACATATACTAAAAGATGCTATGATTACTTATAGACTTGCAAACATTTATAAAAGTAAACATCCTAATATGGATATTAGTACTGAAACTGCGGTTGTAATTCCCCTTTTCCATGATTTATATACTAATCCTTGGCAAAATGTTGATAATGATAATCCTTTATATGAAAAACATGGTTTTATGCATCCAATTGAGGCTGTCATTAATGCTTATGATTGGTATCCGGAATATTTTAAGGATAAAGAAGTTAGTAAAAAGATTATTGATGGAGTATTACATCATATGTATCCATTTCCTGTTAGAAAAATTAATGACGAAATAGAGATTAATGAAAAGAAAATAACTGATTTTAAATTTTATGATGTTTTAGTACACTCAACTAAAAGTAAAAGAGAAAATTTATGTTTTAAAAAAGCTACTTTTATTGAAGGCAAGTTGGTTTCTAAAGCTGATAAATTAGTTACTGTTAAGGAGATTAAAAATATTAGTTCTTTAGTAGCACTTGTTACTGCTAAGAATAAAAGTATTATTAAATACTAAAAAATGAATGATTTTTTTCATTCATTTTTATTTTTACTAAGTAATTTTTGTCTTTTCAATAATTCTAGTCATGACAAGGCCATATTTTTCTAGAGCTGTTTCGTGTTCATTTACTAAGAAGTCTTCGAATTTGATTTCCTTTGGCTCTTTTATTATTTTATTGTTTTCTGGTTTTATTATTTCTCCTTTAATTGAGCCAGTTTCTTTTTCAAATAATTCTAGAGCTTCTCTAGAATTTACTTTTACTAGACCGTCTACTTCATTTAAATCAAAATTAAATTTATTATAGTCATCGTCAAATTCATACATATAGACATTAGCAAGGGCTCTATCTTTAAAAATCGAACCATCTTTTTTTACTTTATCCATTTTAAAAGGAATTATTTCAATACATTTAGCTTTATTATAATCTATTTCTATTCCTAATTCTTCTTTTATTTCTCGGCCAAAAGCTTCTTTTATGGATTCTCCTGCTAGAACATGTCCACTGGCAGAAGTATATAAGGTCTTTTCTTCGTGTCTTATTTGGAAAAAAGCATTACCTTCTCTATCATAAAGCCAGCAATGAATAGTATTATGCCATAAGCCATGTTCGTGAACATAATTTCTGTCTTTTTTTCCTAAATAGTTGCCATCTTTATCATAAGTATCTAAATATTCCACTTTTTCTACCTCCTTATTTATTATAACATATTTAAATAATAAACAAATATTTTATTAATATATTGACAACTGTTACATACTGTTATATTATAGTTATAACAGTTAAGGAGGTTTTATGGAAATTATTATTAGTAATAGTAGTACTATAGCTATTTATGAGCAAGTAAAACACTCTATTACTGAGCAAATACTGGATAATACTTTGAAAGAAAATGAAATGCTTCCTTCGATAAGAGGTTTAGCTAAAGATTTAAATATTAGTATTATGACGGTAAAAAAAGCTTATGATGAACTGGAAAAGGAACATTATATTACTACTATTCATGGTAAAGGAAGTTTTGTGGCTGCTAAAAATTTAGAACTTTTAAAAGAACAAAAGATGAAGGAATTAGAACAGCATTTAGTGGAGGCTATTAAAATTAGTAAAAAATATAATATTGATAAACAAGAATTAGTGGAACTGTTTAATTATATTTATGAGGAGGAATTATAATGGATAATATTATAGAGATTAAAAATTTAACTAAGGAGTATCCAGGATTTAAATTAGATAACATTTCATTTAATATTCCTAAAGGTTCGATTATGGGACTTATCGGGGAAAATGGTGCTGGTAAAACTACTACTATTAAACTTATTTTAAATATTATTTCTAAGGATAAAGGAAAAATAAAAATATTTGATAAAGATAATATTTTAAAGGAAATAGAAGTAAAAGAAGATATTGGAGTTGTTTTAGATGATAGCTTTTTATCTTTATATTTAAGTGTTACTGATATAAACAACATTATGAAAAATTTTTATAATAATTGGGACTCTGATTTATATTTTTCATATCTAAAACAATTTGATTTAGAGAATAAAAAAATTATTAAAGACTTTTCTAGTGGAATGAAAATGAAACTTAAAATAGCTATTGCCCTAGCCCATCATCCTAAATTATTAATTTTAGATGAACCAACAAGTGGATTAGATCCGATTTTTAGAAATGAACTTTTAAATATTTTTAGAGATTTTGTAAGTGATGATGAACATAGTATTTTGTTTTCAACTCATATTACTTCTGATTTAGAACATGTAGCAGATTATATAACATTTATTCATCAAGGAAAAATTATTTTTTCTTTAGATAAAGATGTACTTACTGATGAATTTGGTTTAGTGAAATGTAATTCTAAAGATTTTTCAAGATTTGATAAGGAGGACTATATTAAATATCAAAAACTAAATTATCACTATAGGGTGTTAGTTAAAGATAGAAAGAGTTTTAAAGCTAAATATGATATTAAAACTATTGATAAACCTTCTTTAGAAGATATAATGTTAACTTTTATTAAGGGGGATAGAAAATGAATAAGATAAAGGGTTTAATTATTAAAGACTTACTTAATTTAAGTAAATATAAATTCAGTATTATTGTGATTTTCATAGTTTTTATTTTATGTTTTATTAAAGAGCCAATGATAATTCCTATTATGGTTTTAGCAATGATTGGTATGATTGGGATGTCTACTTTTAATTATGATGAGACATCTAATTCTAATAATTATTTACTTAGTTTACCTACTTCTAAGAAGCAAATAGTTTTAGCTAAATATATTTTTCTAATTGGACTAATTGTTTTAGGAGCATTACTATCATTTATAATTATTTATCTAGCTAGTTATATTTTAGTTCATTTTAATTATGTAGAGGAAGTAATTAATTATAAAGATTTAATTAATCCTATTTTATGTGGAGGTTTTTCTATATTATTAGTGATTGCTATTCAAATACCTAGTGTCTATAAATGGGGTGCAGAAAAAGGACGCATTCAGATGTTTATTTTAATTATTATAGTTATTGGACTTGTGTTAGGACTATTTTATCTTGTTACTAAAAATAATATAAATGTAAATTATAGTGATATTAAAAACTTTATTATTACTTGGGGTCCGTATTTACTTGGTTTATTTTTAATTGTTATTTATTTTATTTCTTATAAGCTTTCTTTAAAAATTTATTTAAATAAAGAAAATTAAGATACTATTTACATATTATTTTTAGAGGTGTATACTTACCTATAAGGAGGAATGATTATGAAATGTCCAGTTTGTAAAGATGTAACTTTACTTATGTCTGAGAAGCAAGGAATTGAAATTGATTATTGTCCAGAGTGCCGAGGAATTTGGCTTGATAGAGGGGAACTTGAAAAGTTATTAGAACGTCAAGATAATAAACATGATAGTTATGATGATAAAAGAAATTATCATGATGATAAAACTTCTAAAAAGAGAAAGAAAGAATCTTTTATTGGAGAAATATTTGAAATCTTTGGAGAATAATAGTTGTAAATTAAAAAATTCTAAGTGTTGAGCTTAGAATTTTTTTAGTTATCTACTCCTACTTTTTTATAGACTAAATTAAACATAATAATACTTACTATAAACCAAACTGCTATTACTAATAAAGGCATATCAATATTAGAAAAGGTGGCAGTATGAGAGGAAATATCATGAAAAATTGTCATCATAGCATCAGTTGGTAAGAAACTAGAAATTTTGGATACTATTTGGTTATCGGTCATAGCTATGAAAAGTGGAGCCATAAAAATTATCATAAATGGCATGGAAAGTAAACCGGCGGACATTTGATTTTTAGATAAAAGTCCTACTACTGCACCAAAGAAGATTACTGCTAAGGCAACGAAAAGTCCTACTAGTTGATAAGCTAAAAATTCATTCATAGGTAGATTTACTAATAAATAGATTACTATATTATCCACTACTACGAAAAGTAAGCAAATTAAAGCTTTGGCGATTAAGATTTCGGTTGCTTTAACGTTATTTAACATTAAAGTTCTTAGAGTGTTTTTTTCTTTTTCTTCTGCTATAATAGTACCCATTAAGGCTACTGGTACCATAGCAATATTTAAAAGGACACATAAGGAAAAAGTAAATTCATTAGTTAGAGTATCCAAGTTTGAATATATTAAGGCAAAGGCTATAGGAAGTATCACATAGATAAAGACATTAAGATTTTTAGTTAAGTCTTCTATTCCTAGTTTAAATAAGGTCCAGATTTTAGATATACTCATTTTAATTCCCTCCCTGTTAAACTTAAAAATATTTCGGCCAGATTTGGTTCTTCGGAATGAATTGATTTTATTGTTTTATCTTGGTTTTTTTCTAAAGCTTTGATTAGTTTTTCAGTACTTTTTGGTACAACTAGTTCTTTATCATCAGAAAATTTGATAATTATACTATTTTTAGAATATTTTTGTTTTAAAGCGGAAGGTGTATCTAGCTCTACTATCTCTCCTTTATTTAGGAAAGCTACCCTATCACACATTTTGTCAGCTTCTTCCATATTATGAGTAGTTAAAAAGATAGTTGCACCATTTTTTCTAAGGTCAAATAATAATTTGTGGATTTCTTCTACAGTTGCCGGGTCTAATGCGGCAGTTGGTTCATCTAAGAATAATAATTTAGGGTTATGAATAACAGCACAAGCTAGAAGAAGTCGTTGTTTCATTCCTTTAGATAGATTTTTTACTTTTTGATCTTTACTATCCCATAATTTTACTTTTTTTAAGATTCTTTCTACTTCTTTGGTATCAGTTTTAGATAGTTCAGCGAAAAAACTTAAGTTACGATAGACTGTTAAACGTTCGTAAACGCCACTTGTGTCACTTAGAATACCTATTTCTTCTTTGTTTACTGATACTTTACTAGTGCCAGAAGTTGGTACTAACTGATTAGTTAGTATTTTGATAGTAGTGGTCTTCCCGGCTCCAGAGGGTCCTAGAAAACCAAATATTTCCCCTTCTTTAACATTAAAACTTATATTATTTAAGATTTTCTTTTTACCAAAAGACATATTTAAATTTTCTACTTTTATCATATAATTACTCCTTGCTTTCTTTTTACATATTAATTATAAAATGAGATATTCTAATTGTAAAGATTTTTTGGAGTTTGGGATTATTTATAGTATAATTTAGATATAGAAAATAGTTTTAAAAGGAGAATTAAATATGAAAGAATTAACAGATACTATTTTAATGCAAAGTATGGGACAAATTCATGCTCTTGCAATAATTTTTCCAGTAATATTACTTTTACTTGCACTAGTTATAATAATTATTCAGTACACTTCTAAAAAGAAATCTGCTAAGAATAATCAGAATGAGGTTACAAGAAATTTTAAAGGATATGGATATATAATTGCTATGGTAATTATTGTACTTTTAATAGGAGGATTATTTTTTAGTGTTTTTAATCTTTCTAAAACAGGAAAAGATAGTGATTGGTATGTTACTATTGATTCTATAACAAGAAAATATGAAACTAAAGAAGTAAATGATCCTGGTACTAGAACAACTTATTATTATGTAGAAGTAAATGGTAGTGATGATGTTCATGTAACAAAATATGATTATGATAGTTTAGAGGAAAATGAATCTGTTTATGTTTTAAGACGTGAAGATGGTACGGCAGAAAAAGTTTATTCAGTAAATGATTATCAATATACTGGTGAGAGATTAAGTGATTAGAAATTTTAGATAGTTTATAAATAGATATAATTATTTAAGCTTTAGTATTAATTTGGTAAACTCAACTTCTGATTCGTGTAATATTTTGCTAATTTAGTGTATAGTTAAATCAGGAAGGAGCGAAAAC
Organism: uncultured Mycoplasmatota bacterium; assembly: GCA_900551925.1. Taxonomy (GTDB): domain Bacteria; phylum Bacillota_I; class Bacilli_A; order RF39; family UBA660; genus UMGS1449. Next base: position 17,974 of record URXR01000001.1, read on the forward strand.
TATATGGATCAAATTAAAATTGGAAAATTTATAAGCTTAAAAAGAAAAGAAAAAAGGCTAACTCAACAAGAATTAGCGGAAAAATTAAATGTAACTGATAGAGCTATCTCGAAATGGGAAAATGGAAAATGCTTACCAGATATAGGAACAATTCCAGAATTATGCAAATGTCTTGGTTTTACTGTTAATGATTTATTTAGTGGTAAGATTGTTGATAGGAAAGATAATGAAAAAAAGCTAGAAGAAAATTTACTGGAAATGGTTAGAGTAAAGGAAAAACAAGATAAAGAATTATTATCATTAGAAATATTTATTGGTATATTTGTTTCTGTTATAATGCTAGCTTGTGTTTTTACGGCATCTTTCATTAATATGCCTTATTGGTTAAGAATACTGCTAATTATTTTAGGTTTTATTCCATTTATCATTGGTATTTCTTATGCAATAAGAATAGAACAAATCGCGGGTTATTATGAATGTGATAATTGCCATTATAAATACGTACCAACTTATAAAAGTGTGCTATTGGCTATGCATTCTGGTAGAACAAGATATATGAGATGTCCTAAATGTGAGAAAAAGACTTGGCATAGAAAAATAATAAGCAACTTTTACAAATAAATTTTAAATGACTATATTTTAGATTATGTTATAATTCCAGGAATGGATAATTATGGCAGTTATAGAGTAAAGTGCAAATTAATAAGTAAAGCTTGGAAAAAGTTTAATAAGAAAGTAACGAAGGATAAATTGTAAAATTTGCAATAGCAATAAAATTATGCTACTATATAACAATCGAAAGGAGTATGCAATGAAACCAATAAGTATTAGCAAAACATTAAATTTTGGAAAAGGTAGTATAGAAGTAAAATACAATGGTATAACTGCAAATGATAATGTTGACTTAGATAAAATAGAAACATTATTAGATAATTTTATAAATAATCATAGACACAATAATATGATAGAAAATGTCTCAATCATAAGAACAATATTAAAGGACTGTGAAGAAAAACTATTAGTTATTTTTTATCAGGATGAAAAAGGCTCAGAACTTGTTAAATATGATAATTTAAATTTAATATTATATGAAAAAAGTAAAAGAGAAGAAAATAATGATTATTATGATAAATATAAGATTAAATATGAGCCAACTAGTGGTATAAAATTAGATTATAACAGTCATGAAACTGATATCACAAATTATCCAGATATTGAATTGATATCTAAAGAAATAACTGAAATAATAAAACAAATTTATTATTTAAAAAATACTAAAGCAGTTATGTTAGATATAAACGATAAAGAATTAATTGAAATATATAAATTATTTTATAATGAAAATCCTAATTTTAGTAGCAAAGGTATAAATATAAAAGTTCAAGCAATGATGTCTATTTTAGCAAAGTTTGGTATTTCTCTATATGAGGATTATGGTTTTATTCTATTGGGAAAAGTAAAAATGCCTATATCATTAAATTTAGAACAAAGAGTCAATAAATTATATCCTTTAGGAGAAATAAGCAGTACTGAAGATAGTATAAAATTGGCTGATGAACCTAAAAAAATAATTAAGATTGTTGGAGAATGTATAAGAGAAGCAATTTCTAATGAACAAAGCCAAAATGAAGCATTAATAACAATTAGTAAGGTTATTCACGCAGGAAGATATTGCCTTTCTTCTAATAGTGATATTAAGGAATTATCTGAATTTACTGAGCGTAATACTGATGAGGTTGAATCAAGTATAAAACTAGTGAAACGTATTGAAAACAGAATTAATAAGCAAGTAAAATAAATTGAAAAAGATGGTTATTAGCATTAGCACTCATAATCATCTTTTTCTTTTAATATATAATCTCTATAACTATTGATAAATTTAGAAAGTTTCATCAATTTTTTTAAATCTTCAGCATCTAATACCCTATGATCGTATAAATCACGAGTAAATTGAATACATTTATCTTTTGATACAATTTCCAAGCTGATACGTGGTAGTTTATAAACAAAAAAACTAATCCATTTCTGAATTAGTTATTTATCAAAACTCGAAAAGTTCGAGCACATTTTATTATGGAGCGATTGATAAGAGGGTTTTAAACCTTTTATCAAAAAAATATCCCTCACTCGTTAAATAGATTATAGCACATACATTGAAATAATACACTAATTAATTATGAATTGATAGTGATTCTATAAAATTTGAAGTCACTTTTGCTAAATTTTCAAAATCATAATCTGAACTAATTGGTGGTATATGAACAAAGATCATTTTAATATCTGAAGAAATTTCCTGAATATATTTCATACCTTCATAGTATATATTATTGCATAAATAGTTACCAGCATCATTAGATAACGAAAAAACTATCTTATTTGATGAAAGATATGATGTAAATTTTTTATAAGGAAATTTAGTTGTAATTTTATTATTATTTTTATTTCCAATCAATTCTATGTAAATATGATCACTATTAGGCTTTTGTCCAAATGCTATAATGTATTTGTAATTATTCTTATTTATTTTATTTTTTAGTTCATTTACACTTGTGGAAAAACTATTCGTTAATTCCAGTTTATCAAGATTATTTGCACGAATTTGATGAAGTAGCATAGAAGATGAATTATTTTTGCCTTTAAAGGAAGTTATTAAAATATTCGGATATATTCCTCTTAACTTGTTTTCTTTATTTTCAATTTTGATTTGTACTTTACTAGATTCAACTATTATTTTATCTAAAAACTTATTCATAATTGAACATGTTGTCCATACATCAAGATTTGAATAAGTTAAAAAGAAATATGTAGAAATATGTACCAAAGATATTGAAACATTTTGCATTGGTATAGATAATCCATAATTTGAGGGACCAACTAGTTTTAGCTTTTCTAAGTTTGGTATTACTCCTAATGATTCTTCATTGGCTTTATGATTACCATGTATATAGGCAGAAGATAGTTTATAATGTCCATATAACTTGTCCATATCAACTCTATCCTTTATTTCTTGAAAGGTAACTCTTTTTTTATTAAATATATCATTTGCCCAGCCATAATCTCCTTTAACATAGTCTTGTCCATATTTATCAATCATTAAATCATAGTTGTATTTTAAATTTTCAAAAGATGCATCAGTATGATTTTGATGTCCTCTTTCTCTTGAAAATTTTTCATCTAAGTATTCCTGAATATGGTAATAATTTAAATATTTTTCACATAATTCTTGATTATTTTCATCATATAGTAATTTACCAATTACTGATAATTCATAAAGTGTTCTCCAACGACTAAAAGCTCCATCAGGATAACCATTTTTAATTAATGTTAAACATTCTCTAGATATTAGTAATGCTCTAGCTTGAATATTTTGTAATGCATTAAACAATAAATTATTATTTTTATAAGCGTCTTCATAAAAAGTTTCAACAAAAGAAGATGTACAACTAGTTATTAGTTCTATTAGTGCTTCAAAATAGTCAATTGGCTTTTTCCAAGTTTTATAAAGTCTATTAGTAAAATATCTATTTTCCTTTCTCACAGATTCTAGTTCTCGTCCTTTATCACTATCAAATCCCTTATAAAGAATATCTGAACCACTTTTAATAGAATGTTGCATTAGCTCAATAAGATAATCAGGATTTTTCTCAACTTTCTTTTCTATTATATCTTTATTATCTTCTATTAATTTCAATAACGCTTTATGATACTCATTCATAAAATACCTCTCTTTTGTCTATAATTTTATTTTGTTAATTTCTTGAATCATCTTACTATCATAGGTTACTAGCTCGTTTTCATTTTTCAGATATTTTATATTTAGTCCTATAAAGTTGAATAATTTTTTTTCTGTTTCTCGAATATTTGTAACCGATACATTAAACTTTTTTGCAGTATCTTGAAGTGTATGTGTTTTTATTTGTTTGTTGTAACCAAATCGATATTTGATTTTTTCAATTTCTGTTTTGTTAAAATTATTATTTAAATATTGAGAAATAAAATTATCTAACTCAAAAGATAGTTTGTAAACTATTTTTGCAGTTTCTTCTTGTTGTTTATTTAAATGCAATTTAGAGAAAATGTTTTTAAGAGTTAAATCATTTTCTTTTTCTTTTCTGATATTATTTATAACAAAAATTGAAACAATAATATCATAAAGCATTTCCTGAGTTAAATCTATTAATCCGTTTGCTAATTCATTAAAGTCTATAACTAATAATTCAGATTCAAAATTATTCCCACGCTTTAAATTGCATTCAGGACATAATATCCTAATATTATTTTCATCAGAGCTTCCACCTTTTGACCAAGGAATTATATGATCAAAATGAATATCTTTATCCAGAACACTTTTAGAACATAATTGACATATATTATTATCTCTTCTACTTACTTTTAATTGAACTTCTCTTGGAATAATTCTTGAAATATTTCTGAGCTCTTTTGTTTCAGTAAATGGTTCTGCTACTTTGAATACAGGACAAATGTGTCCAAAGATTCTACATATCTTTTCTTTATTATCTTCTTCTTGTGGCATATATTCAACCAAAGAACCATAAGGGCAATATTTAATTTCCCAGCAAGGTTTACATACTGCTTTTATTCTTCGATTCCAATCAATATTTTTAGCCCAATTTTTAACTTCCATAAGTATACCACTTCCTTTTATAATTATATCATACTTTCTTTAGTAATCTAGATAGGTATATAGCAATTTTTCTTTAAATATAGTACAATTTTATTAGCAAGTATTTTGGAGGTATTATGGAAAATTTATTGAAAGAATTAATTAATAGTGTAAATAATTTAAATAGTTTTTCTTGGAACGATTTTATTAATATACTCGCCTTAATAGGATCGTGGATAACAATAGTTTTTCTTCTTATTGAAAGGCGTGAGCATAATAGACCTTATTTACAAATTACATTTGAATTGGTTCGCTCAAGTTTAGCCTGTATTGTATTAACAAATACAGGAAATGTCCCTTTAACAATTAGAAATCTAAAGTTTGATGAAGAATTTATAAAACAACTGCCAGAAACGGAGCAAAAGTTATTAAGAAAGCAAAAAAATGATATTAGAATATTTCCTGGTAAAAAATGGATAATTTGTTTAGGCGTAACAACATCTGATATCTTAAATAATTTTGAAAAAAAGAATTTAGAGATTTCTTATTCTTATTCAAAAATCAATAAAAATAAAATATATCAAGATAGTAGTAATATTGATTTTGAACAATATTCTGGGTTTCTAGTATATGTTTCTGAAATTGATGAATTAAAGCAGGTAAATGATAAAATTGAAAAACATACAAAAGAAATAAACAAAGAAATTAAAAAGGTTAGTGCGTCACTGGTTCAATATCAAAATTTAGAAAGTAAGTTTATAAATAGTATCATAGAACAGCATGATAAAAGTGAAGAAGGAGAGATTTAAAAATGAAAAATAATTATTTATTAGTCCATGGAAGTTTTGGAAGTCCATTTTCTAATTGGATTCCGTATCTAAGAAAAGAAATAGAAAATAAAAAATTAGAAGTTTACACTCCAGACTTTCCAACAGGAGTTGGTTATCAAAACTATGAAAATTGGTCTAGGTTGTTAAAGACTTATGTTGAAGCAAATATTATAAATGAAAATACAATTATATTTGCTCATTCAATAGCACCTATCTTTATTTGTAAATTTCTAGTTGAAAATAAGATTAAAGTTAAAAGACTAGTTTTTGTCTGTGGTTTTAATAATTATCTTGGAATAGATAAAGATTATGATGCAGTTAATGAAAGTATGTATTTTGATAATCTTACAGATGTTAAGAATTGTTGTGATGACATTGTATGTTTTTACTCTGATAATGATCCTTATGTAAAATATGAAGCTGAAAAAGATTTTGCTGATGCTATAACTGAAAATCAGATTATGATTTCAGGCGGTGGTCATCTAAATTCTGAAAGTGGATATACAGAGTTTCCTGAATTATTAAAATATTTATAACTATCACACGCTAATTGATTATGTCAATTTGCAAGTGTGTTTCTAAATTGTCAGAATTTAGTTTCTAATGGCTACGACTATTTAAAAATATCGTAGTCTTTTTCTATTGATTTAGTTTGATTATCTGTAATGATTTGGATGTTAGTATCTTTTGTTATATCTTTAATATCTATCAAATCATAAATTTTATTGTCATAACAATCTTTCAATATATCAATTATTTCTTCTTTTTGATTATTGTTTTTTGATAACAATAATTCTCTAAAAAATGATTTGAGTTTTTGAAAAATCTCGTATATAAAATTTCTTAAATTACTATATAATTCTTTTAGATTTATATAATCTTGTTGCGAGTAATTGTGGTCAATATCTAAATTTTTATACTTGGTTTCTAATTGACTATAGGTAGTAATATACTTAGATATATTATTATAAAGCGCTTCGTTTCTTATTTGCTTTTTTACATTCTCACTATACATATCAAAATAATCTAACAAGATATTATATTCTTCTCCATCAAGAATTACTTTAGCAGAATTAAATTTTCTTTTAGCATTTGATAGTATTCTTTTAATCTCGTTTGATGCTTTTTGAAACTCTTTTTGTTCTCTAAAAGCAACTCTATCAACATACTTAGTAAAACTTTTGAATTGCTTTGTTTCGATATTTTTAATACCAGTATTCTTTTCACCACGTTCTAATTTAAAACCATTATTAATTAATCTTTCATAATATTTATCTTGTAATTTGCTTAAATGTGTTTTGTCTTTAATATATACTCTTTTAGAAATAGAGTATATTTCTTTATTACATCTTTTATCAAACTTTTTAACAAGTGGAATTACTACTAAATGAATATGAGGTGTTTTTTCATCAAGGTGCAAAGTAGCATGAATAATTTGTTCTTTCTTATAACCTAAATCTTCTATGACAAAATTTATACTTTCGGTTGCCCATTTCATCATATCTTCGTGATTCATATTTTTAAAGAACTCTGCATCGCTAGTAAAAATCATTTCATCAGCAACAACACCTTTAGAATTATTTACAAACTCATAAAATGATTTTTTTCTATCAGATCTGATTATTTTCATTCTATCATTAAATTCTTTTTGATAATCTTTTGTAATTTCATAAAATTTATTTATATACTTCTTATTACAACGAATTAGTTCAATATTATTTTTAGAATCTTCGATTCTAATATCTGGATTAGATTTATAATAATCTTTTGTTCGTTGATTATGAGAACCAATTTGTGATAAATCATTTAAAGTTTTAATACCTTTACTTCTAAATATAGCATAACTCAACTTTATTCTCCTTTCTTATTTTGTTTATTTGTTTCTAAAATTCTTTTAATTTGTTTTTGATATTTTTTATCATTCTTTAATATTTCTAATAGAAAATAATTAGTTACTTGTTCAGCATTTCTTTCAAAATAATCAAGAATTTGTGATAATACTACTTCAAAAAAGTAGTTAATAAAAATCTTCTCCTTCCTTTTTAGTCAATAAAAAAGAGCAATTTCTTGCTCAATTTATTAATATTTACTTTATTTTATTATTATGTTCTTTAAGATAAACAGCATCAAATTGATTTACATATTGATTAAATTCTTTAAATGATAAACCAGTAGGTATATTAGGAATTTCAGTTAAGACTCTAATATCATTATGTTCTTCAAAACCACTTGTAATTTTTTTAATTGCATCATTTATACTGCCATATTTATGGATTCCTCTTTTAGGTATATTAGAATGTTCAAAATGATACCAATTATCATTATAGTTAAACAATACAAAGCAGTGCATTCTTACTTCTTTATCAAAATTTTCTTCAGTTTCATAGCCTCTATGACAATAAAGTTTATTTTCTAAACCTATTTTATCAAAAAAGTATTTAATTAATTTTGCTTGTTCTATACAAGTGCCAAGACCTGTTTCTAATATTTCTTCAATAGACATTGTTTTATAATTTTCTCTAAAACCTTTTAAATTATTTAAATGTTTTAAACCATATTTATCAACCCAACCATATTCAATATTTATATTCATAAAATCCATTAGTTGAGCATCATTTTCTATATTTTCAAAATTTAACTCATCCTTTAGACTTACAATTTTAGCAGCTGATATAACATCGTTTTTTAATTCTTTTGAATTTTGATAATTAATAAGCTGTCTTAAATAATAAATCATGTCATAAATAGCTAGTCTTTGTGGTAAAAATTCTACATTTACTAACTCTGGATAATATTTTTCAATATATAATTTGATATTAGTATAATCACTTGAATTTGTGTATTGTTCTGTTTCTTCACTTGCAAATTTCCAAGGTTTTCTAATCATTCTATATAGAATATCCAACTCAAAATCTTTTGGAGCATACATTGATCTTTCAAAATCTATAATTTTTATTTTTCCATCTTTATAAAATATATTATCAAAATGTAAATCATTATGAACCAAAACTAATTCTTCTTTTTTTAAATATTTTGAAAATTTAGAAAAAGCATATTCTATTAATTTTTGCTCTTGTTCTGTAAAAACATTTAGTGTTTTTGCTTTAGAATATAGTTCCGTAAATTGATTTTGTAAATAATTATTCCAATCAAAATTTTGTCCTTTAGATTTGTTTGAATGAATACTTTTCATTGCCTCACATAGCTGTTTAATGATATTTTCTCTTTCATAATCAGAAAAAGTATGCCAAACATTATATAAAGAAACTCCATCTATTTTTTCAATTATTTCATAACAATAAGCTACATCTTTTTTGCTAATATCAGAAATATATAGTTTTGGGAAAAGATTATTTCCTGTGTTTTCTTTATAGAAATTAATTTCGTTTTTAAAATTATTTTCATTATCCTCATTAGTACAAATTTTAATAATATATAAATCATTTACTACAAATATAGTATTAGTGAATCCAACATTAATTTTTTTTATTTGAGGATTATCGCCAAATAATTGTGAATTTTGCTTTATAATAGTACTGATTGTTTCTTGCATTATTACACCTCACTTTAATCTTATTTTACCATATCTAAGTATTTATTTGAAGCAAAGTATACTTATCTTTATCGAATTTACTTTGCTTTTTATTAGGAATAATTTGTAGAACAGAATTGCTAGATAAATTATTAATGTCAAGTTTCTCTTTATTAATGGTTATAGAATTTATTTTATAATATTTACTTAGTGATGAAATATATTTATTAATATCTTCTTTTGTTTTTTCATTAGATAGTATAATATCTTTTTCATTAATATTAACTACCATATCAAAACAATCGTTTCTAAACATATAACCAATGTTTTCAATTTCTTTTTTATTGATATTAATCTTTTTGATGACGACTTCGTCTTTTACTTTTTCTATTTCAATGGAATCAATATATTTCTTAATTAATTCTGATTTTTGTTCTTTGCTAAGTTTGTTCCACAGTCCATTTTTTCTGACATAATAAGATTTATACTTTAATTTTTCTAATTGAAATAGATTAGTATAAAGTTTTAGTTCTTCTTTATTATTAATATTTATGTTCGCTTGTTTTAAATTATTTAGTTTAATTTCAGTTTCTTCAATCTGCCTTTTAATACTAATTTCTTCATCTTTAAATTCATCTAATTCAATAACACTATCAACATAGGCTTTTTTGATTCTTTTTAGCTTGTTATTTAATTCTTTTACTATTTTGTTATATCTTTCTATTTCAACAGTAATATCTTCGTTAAAAAATGATTTAAAGTTATTATCTATAAGCAAGTAATAATCTAACATATCATTTAAAAATAGCATTAAAGGTTCTTCAATTTTCTTTTCATTAATTCTAGTATTACAACAATTACATCTATAGTAGATTTGAGTAGGTTTATTTTTAGGAGTAGTAGAAGAGCCACCCATGATTTTATTACATTTAGAACAAATTATCTTTTGCATATATACATAGGTGTGTTTTCTAGTATAGTTTTTTAAATTCTTTTCCTTTTGTTTTTGGACTAGTTTAAAATCCTCTTTATTAATAATAGCAGGGCATACATCTTCAAGTAATATTGTTTCTTCATCTTTAATTCTTTTTCGGTGTTGATAATCTCCTGCATAAATATAATTAGAAAGCATTCTGTCAATTGTTGTTGTTCGCCAATGTCTATTAAGAGCATTTTTATTATTCAATTCTTTTGTAATAGCACAAACTGATAAACCATTAAGATAGGATTTAAATATGTCCTTTACGACTTCACTTTCAACATCATCAATCACTAATTCTTTATTAACTTTTCTATATCCAATAGGTGCTTTACCACTAAAATGTCCTTTTTTCGCTGCACCAGTTAAACCAAATTTTGTTCTTTCACTAGTTCTTTCAATTTCTAATTGGGCAAGTATTGTAGTCATTCTAATAAAGAATTTTCCTGTTGCAGTATCAGTATTAATTTCTTCTGATACACTTTCTAAACTGGTATCTGTTTCTTCAATTAATTTACAAATGCTTTCTAAGTCTTGGATAGAACGAGTAAGCCTATCTAGTTTATAGACAATGATTTTATTTATTTTGCCACTTTTTAAATCGTTAATCATTTCTTGAAACTTAGGTCTATCCATACTTTTAGCAGAAACACCTTCTTCACGATAAATCTTATAAATTGTGTAGCCTTTAAAGTCACATAGTTTTTTCATACTTTCTTCTTGCTCATCTAAACTATGTCCATACCTTGATTGATCTTCTGTCGAAACACGAGGATAAAGTCCAACCATAAAGTTCTTCTTTTCGTTCATTTTTTCTTCTCCTTTCTTTTTGAACGACAAAAAAACAAGAGAGAATTTCCCTTGTGTAAAGAACTCCAAAATATTTAAAATATACGGTTATATATAATTTCCGTATATTACCATTTTATCACATTTTTATAGGAACGTAAATGGCAAAAGAGTTATGAAATCATTTGTAAAACTAATGTTTCTAGTCTTTTTATAGTAATAGTATCTAAGCTATCTTTTATATAAATATTATTATCATTATTAAATACAAGTAGAATTAAACAAGATAGATTATTACTAATAATAATTTTATGTGGTTCATGAATAGAAAGGTTAGTTTTATTAAAATGAATATTTTTACCATTTATAAATTCTAAATGTAGTTTTGATATTTTAGGTATCTTGGTAATCTTTTCTTTGACACATAAAGGAAATTCTAATTGTTCTATGGTTATTTTCATTTAAGTAAACCTCCTTTCCAACATGAAAAAATCCCATATCAACGAGCGATATAGGATATTTTTATAAAATAAAACTCACACGAGGTGTGAGTAATTCTCTCAATGGAGCGAACGACGGGAATCGAACCCGCATCCTAGCCTTGGCAAGGCCATATTCTAACCATTAAACTACATTCGCAGAAATAAATATATTAATAATTTATCATTTTTTATGATAAAAATCAATATATTTACTTATTTTTTATTCTAATTCTTCTACTCTTTCTTTATCTAATTCTACTCTACTAATAGAATCAAATCTTTTAGTTATTTTTTCAGTAGTAGTATGAATATCATTTACATCTTTACTTACTGTTTCAATACTTCTAGATAATTTATCCCATCTTTCTTTATATCTTCTAAATTCAGTTCCTAGTTTATTTAATTCTTCATGAATAATACTGGTATATTTATCTCGTTCAATATTTTTTAAAATCATTTGAATTACTGTTAAAGTTGATATTAAAGTAGTTGGTGAGGTTATCCATACTCTTTTTTTATAAGCATATTCAATTATATCTTGATGATAAGCATTAAGTTCAGCAAAGATTGCTTCAGCTGGGAGGAACATAATAGCTTGGTCACTAGTTTCTCCAGGAATAATATATTTACTGCTTATAGCGTCAATATGTTTTTTAACATCCGCTTTAAATAATTTTTCATACCTTTCTCTTTCTATATTTGTTAAGTTTTTATCTACCATATTTTGATAGTTTTCTAAAGGAAATTTAGAATCTATTGCAATAGTGCCAAGTGGCTGTGGAGCAAAAAGTATTGAATCTGCTATAGCATGATTAGATAATGTATATTGCATTCTATAAATGTTATCATTCTTTTCGCCAAAGATTGAAGTTAAGATGTGTTTTAAATTAACTTCGCCAAAAATTCCTCTAGTTTTTTTATCAGTTAAAATACCTTGTAAAGAGATAATATCTTTTGATAATAAATCAATCTTTTTTTGAGCTTCATCTATTTTAGATAATCTTTCTAAGACATTTACAAAAGTTTTATTAGCTTTTTCAAAATTTTGATCTAATCTTTCATTTACTTTTTCATTCATAAGAAGTAGTCTTTTTTCTTGTTTTTCGGAAAGATCATTAAAATCTTTGTTTAAACTACTTTTTAAATCACTTAAATCTTTGGTAATACTTACTTCTAGTCTTCCTAACCTATCAGTAATATTGGCTTCATTAATATTTTTAAATAAACTAATTACTACTAAAATTAAAATTACTACTAATAATCCTATAATTATATACTCCATTTACTTCTCCACCTTTACTAATTTTTCAATTATTTTACTAATTATATAAGCTCCAAGGACTAGAACTCCTACTTTTATAAAGTTTATTGGGTCTTTTAGACTATCAACAAAGGAAACAGCGATGTAACCATAGAATAATAACATAGCAGGCTTTCCTATTAGAAGAGCTATTAGATATTTACGCAGAGGAATATTACAAAGTCCAGCAGCTATATTAAGGGCAAACGCCGGAGTTACGGGAAGTGCTATTAAAACTACTAAAATATTAAAATCTATTTCAGTAAGTTTTTTCATCCATCTAGTGATAGTCTCTTGATTTTTCTTAGAAAACCAATTAAGGAAACGGTCTTTTATTACGTATCTAAATAAGCAAAATGATAACATACAACCACATAACGTTGCTATATAAGAAATTAAAAAACCAAAAATGTTTCCAAAGGAAAGCATATTTAAACCAACGATTACTCCAAGTGGTAAGACTGGTATTATTGATTCTAATATCACTAAGAAAAAGCCTCCCATGAAGCCAAAGGAAACCATATAACTAACAACTTGATCAATTAAAAGTGATATTTTTTCCATAATACTCTCCTTAATACTATGTTTTTATTATAACACTTTTCCTTTAAATTTAGTATAGCATTTATAAATTTTCAAAAAATGTGACAAGTCCTAAACTAGAATCTATTTTTCCAGTTTTTATTTTGATATCGATATCTCCTAGATTTTTAAGAATTTTTAATACTTCTTTTTCCGATATTAGATTAGTTTGTTCTTTTAATTTACTAAATCTATAAGGATGAAATTTATATTCTTTAATTATTTCATCATCTTTATATTTTTTTATTTTAAGCATTATTTGATAAAGAAGCCTATAATGATTGGCTAAAGTATAAATAATTTTGTCATCGGTTTCTTTTTCTAATAATAGTTCTTGATATATTTGATACATCTTTTCTTTATCATGATTGTTGATGCTATCTATTAGATTAAAAATAGTTGAGTCATAACTTTTTTTTACTAATTTTTCGATGTCTTCTTTTGTTATTTTTTTATCATTTGTTTTATATATTTTTAATTTTTCTAGTTCATTTTCTATTCTTGATATGTCGTTATTACAATAATTAATAAGCATGTTGATATCTAGATAAGACATAGTATAATTCTCTAAATTTTCTTTAATATAATTGGTTACATCATATTTAAATAGTTCTTTGTAAGTAGTTTTTTCTTTTAAAATTTTAGTAAGTTTTTTTCTATTATCTAGTTCTTTATTATTAGTTAATATTAAAATATTATCACTTTCATGTTCTAAGTATTTAATAAGATCTTCAGGAGTAGTTATTTTATCAATATTATTTACAATAACTATTTTTTGACCAAATAAACTAATGGTATTTAAGTCTTCTAATACCTGGGTAAGAGTATTTTCTTCTAAGTCATAAGTTATAATATTTTCTTTATTTTTATCTTTTAAAATTTTAGATATTTCTGTTTCTATATAATCTTTATTTCCAATAAATGTGTATGTCATAATAAAAAACTCCTAACAAAGATAGTATAACATAAATCAAAAAAAAGCTAAACTTTTATGATATTTTTTAGCTTTTTTATAACTTTTTTCTCTATTCTAGAAATGTAAGACTGGCTAATATTTAGTTTTTTAGCTACTTCTTTTTGGGTTAGTTCATCTTTACCATTTAAACCATATCTTAAGTACATTATTTCTTTATCTCTTTTGTCTAATTTTTCTAGTTCTTCTTTTAATAATTTTTTATTATAAGCTTCTTCTAGTGGTTTAGTAACAATATCTTTTTCAGTTCCTAAAATGTCTTCTAGATGTAGTTCATTGCCATCACTATCAAAACTTAGTGATTCTTCAAAAGAGATGTCTGCTTTAGTTTTTTTGTTTTTTCTTAGATACATTAATATTTCATTATCAATACATCTAGAGCAATATGTAGCTAGTTTAATATTTTTACCTCTTTTGTATGTATTTATTCCTTTGATTAACCCAATCGAACCAATACTTACTAAGTCTTCTAGATCTACTTTAGTGTTTTCATAACGTTTGGCTAAGAAAACTACTAATCTTAGATTGTGTTCTATTAGTTTATCTTTAGCTTTAATGTTACCATTTTCTTTTAATTCTAAAAGTTTATCTTCTTCTTCTTTAGAAAGTGGTGGGGGCAGAATATCGGTTGCTCCGACAAAAAAGATATTATTTTTTCTTATTAGTTTTTTTATTAGTTTTAATAGTTTTTGTTTCATTATTTTCCTCCCATAAGTTTGTATTTAAAATTATATCAGCACTATGTAAGTGGAATTTGTCATTTGAAAGGGCTAAATAGATATTTTCAAAAAAACCTTTTTCTTCAATAAATATCTTATCTAATTTTATACATTTCATTACTCCGGTACTATTTAATGTTGTGAAAGGAATATAGTAGATATTTTTATCAGTTAAATCTAGTTTGATATTTTTATTTAAAATTAGAACTGGTTTTTTAAAGTATAAAAGATCGTTTCCGGTATCTAAAAATCCGGTTAAATTTAGTTTTTGGTTATCAATAAAAAGGGTTGTTTTATATTTTTTATTATTTTCTCTTTTGGTTTTTCTTAGGTATTTAGAATAAATTATGGTAGAGATAAATCCAATAACTATAAGGAGCATAAGATTAAGGCTTTTTCCATTAGTAAAGAAAATCATACCAACGTTTGAGTACCCTACTTCGATATTTATTAGATATAAAACTCCTCCCATTAATACTGATAATATGATTAAATAGATAAAATTATTCAGGGTATATTTTAAATCTTTATAGGAAAAAGTAATAAGAAGCATTATAATAGCTAGAAGCATTTTTAGAATAAAAAATAAAAGTGAAGAAATATCGAAAAGAAGTATAAAAAAGGAAAGACTTCCAAATAATGCTCCTAGAAAAAGTCTAATTTTCGAGATATTTCTTTTTAAGACTATGGAAAGGGCTAAAAGAAGAATAAAGTCATATAAAAAATTAATAAGAAAAACATAGTCTAAATATATTTTCAAAGTTATTCACCATATTAAGTATAATTTTTATATATTTAAAACTATGTCTTTTTTTGTTCTTATTAATTATTTATTTTCAAAACTTTTTACTATTTTTTTAAATAGAGTTCCCCTATCTTCACATTGTTTAAATTGGTCCCAAGAAGCACTTCCAGGAGAAAGTAAGATAACATCTCCAGTAGAGCTTATTTCATAAGCTTTTTCGGTAGCTTTATCAATGTAATCATAAATATAAGTTGGTACATTGATGGACTTTCCAAAATCTCTTACTCTTTCACGGCACTCGCCCATTCCTATTACGGCTTTAATATTTTTAGAATATGGTTTTAAATCTTCAAATTTTTGACCTCTTTCTAAGCCTCCGAGTAAAATTATAGTTGGTTCAGTAAAACTAGCTAAGGCTATTTGAGTACATTTAATATTAGTGGCTTCAGTATCATTATAGAAAATTCTGCCATTTATATTGCCGACGAATTCTAAACGGTGTTCTACTCCGGTAAATTCTTTTAAGACTTTGACAATACTTTTAGTAGAGCAATTAAATTCTTTTACTCCCATAACTGCTGCCATGATGTTTTCGTAATTATGAACTCCTCGTAGTTTTATATCTTTTAGATCTATTATTTCTTCATCATAGTAATAAATTTTATTATTGTCTATATAAGCTCCATTGATTTTTTCTTTTGATGAAAAATATTTTTTAGTACTTTGGGCATTTTTTACAGCACTAAGAAGTTCTTTATTTTCTTTATTTAAAATAGCAACATCATCTTTAGTTTGATTTTTTATAAGTTTACTTTTAACATATTTATAATGCTCATAAGTTTTCATAAAATCAATGTGGGCTTCAGTAATATTAGTCATTATGGCAACATCAGGATTAAATTTATCTAAGTTTTCTAGTTGCTGACAAGAAGTTTCCATAACTATTATGGTATTAGGTTTTATATTATCTACAAATGAGCAAAGTGGATAACCGATATTACCAGCAAGTATTACTTCTTTTTTGTCTTCTTTTAAAAAGTTATAGCAAAGAGTTGTTGTAGTTGTTTTACCATTACTTCCTGTAATTGCTAATATTTTGATGTTTTTATCTTTAGGAAGACATAAATAAGCCATTTCTACTTCATTGATAACAGAAATACCTAGTTCTTTAGCTTTTAGAACATATTTATGGTCTATAGGTACTCCAGGATTTTTTATTAAATAATCTAAATCTTTAGTAATAAGATTATCAGGATGAGAGCCTAAGATTACTTTTACTCCTAGGGACTTTAATTCTTCAAGAATTTCTTTATCTTCAGAGGTTTTTTTATCATTTATAGTGATAGAACATCCTCTTTTACTTAAGAACTTAGCAGCCGCGATGCCACTTCTAGCTAGTCCTAAAATTAAAACTTTTTTATTTTCAAACATGTTTTTCCTCCTTTAGTACTTTTATTTAATTTTATTGTTTTGGTTTTTTAATATTGTCTTTTTCTTTTAAATTATGAACATTTACTACCTTTTTTCTTGCGCTTTTCCAGTTTCCTAGGCTATCTAGTTTCTTAATTCTATCTTCTGATAGTTTTCCTTTTTTATATGTTCTTCTTTGATTAATAAGCCATTGCCCTCCGAGTTCTTTTTGGGTTGGAAACCTGTCATTTTCTTCTTTGAACTTTTTTACTATTTCAAAATTTTCTTCCCATTGTTCATCTAATATCTCATCATAATTAGGATTCCAGTCTCCTAAGCTATCTAGTTTCTTAATTCTATCTTCTGATAGTTTTCCTTTTTGATAAGCTTGTCTTTGGGTATGTAGCCAGTTCCCTCCGGGTTCTTTTTGGGTTGGAAATCTACTTTTTTCTTCTTTAAATTTTTTCACTATTTCATAATTTTCATCCCATTTTGTATCATTAGGACTATGCCACTCTCCTAAGCTATCTAGTTTCTTAATTCTATCTTTTGATAGTTTGCCGTTTTTATATGCTTTTCTTTGATTGTTAAGCCATGGCCCTCCGGGTTCTTTTTGGGTTGGAAACCTTTTATTTTCTTTTTTAAACCTTTTCACTATTTCATAATTTTCTTCCCACATGTCATCATGAGTTTTTCCTTGAGCGGGATTCCAGTCTCCTAAACCATCTAGTTTTTTAATTCTATCTTCTGATAGTTTTCCTTTTTTATATGCTGTTTTTTGAGTGTTAAGCCATTGTCCTCCTGATTCTTTTTGGGTTGGAAATCTACCTTTTTCTTCTTTAAATTTTTTCACTATTTCATAGTTTTCATCCCAGCCATAGGTTGCTTTTATATCTAGTTCTTCAATTAATTTTGTTATTTCTTTATAATCATCTATTATTTTGAAGGCTTTTACCTTTTGGTCTATTTCTTCTTTAGTTTTATTGTTCTTTTTCATTACTTTTATTACTGTTTCTCTTAATAGTTCTATATCTTTTAAACATTTTATGTTATTTACTATATCAAATATTAAGGGCTTTTTATTCTTTCCGGTTGTTAAGCCTCTTCCAAGTTGTTGCATATATAATATTGGAGATGATGTTGGTCTTAACATTATTACTGCATCTATATCTTCTACATGTACTCCTTCATTTAACATTCCTACTGAAAATAATAGTTTTAATTTGTCATTTTTTAAATAATGAAATCTATCTAAGATATATTTATTCATTTCTTCATCTTCTTCTGAATGAATATAATTTATATCTAAATCTTTATTTATTTTATAAAACCAGTTTGGACATTCTTTTATCATTTCTTTTAAATGTTTTATGTCTTTTGTAAATACTAAACATTTACTATCTTTTTTCTTTAAGTATTTTTCAAATATTTCTGGTAAGTTTTCGGCTTGTTCTATTAATCTTCTGGCTTTTTTTAGTTCTTTTTCTAATTCTTTTTTCTCTTCTTTATCTTTTATTTTGGCTATTTTATTTTCTAAGTTTTCTAAGTCTTCTTTAAAGGAGTAAATGGCATTTATATATATTGGTGGGGATAAAATTCCCATAGCTATAGCATATGGTAAGGTTATATGAGATGCTACATTACCATCGAATAGTTCTTCGGACATATCTCTTTTGCTATCTAAATATCTTACTGGAGTTGCTGATAAACCTAAAACATTGGCTGTTTTATTATTTTTTAGTAGTTCTTTTACTCCTTCGCCCCATTTAGGTGCTCCTGCTCTATGGAATTCATCTAGTACTATTAAATCATAATTTTTATTAGGGTCATTCATTAGTTTTCTATAAGTTATTATTTCTAGATTGGGAAAATCTTTTTCTAGAGTCATATTATTTTCTCTTATAGTTTTTTCTATTTGAGATATTATTGAAAGAGAAGAAGTAACTAATAAACTTTTTTTATTTTTATTTTCATTTAACCATTTTAAAGCTATATAACTTTTTCCAGTTCCAGTGGGATGAATTATACAACATTTTTCTCTTTCTTTTATCATGTTTTTCATTTTGTCATAAGCTTTTTGATTATGTTCGTATAGATTTATTTCCATTTCTTTACTCCTTATTTCACTTTTATTATAGCATAAATAACAAAAAAAGTAATGACCTAGTCATTAACTTCTTTTTCTTACTAATTTATAGATATCATCATGAATTGCTAAAGGCGTTTTCATAGCATTTTCTTTATTACAGCTTATAATATTCCAATTTAAATAATTGGCGACGAATAAAGCATTTTCATAGACTTTCTTTTGAAACGCTAAGTCTTTTTCATGGATGTCTCCTTCGATAGCTTCGCCTTCTTCTTCTTTTCGTTTTTTTCTTAAACTATTTACTAAATCTAAAGGCGCGGTTAGAAAAATAACATTATCTGGTTTAGCGATATTTAATTTTTCATATTCAAAATCTATTACGTAATCAATGAATTTCTTCTTTTCTTCGATGTCTTCGATTAATGCTGACTGGTAAATTAAACTTGAAGTTGTATAGCGATCTAAAAGAATAGTGTTTCCCTCTTCATATTCTTGTTTTAACTTTGTTTCCCAGGTAATAGCACGGTCTATAGCATATAAACTATTTACAAAATATGGAGATAAATCTTTAGGACTACCAAGATTACCTTTTAAGTATTCTTCAACTGGTTTTCCTTGATAGGTATTATAAGATGGAAAATGATGACTTATAATCTTTTCTCCTTCTTTTTCTAATCTTTCTTTTAAGAGATTGTACTGAGTAGTTTTACCTATTCCATCACAAGCTCCTTCGATTACAATTAGTTTTCCTTTTTTCATAATTAATCCTTATATTTTCCTTGTTAAAGTTTTTCCTTCTTTAAAATTACAATCAGAAGGGCATTTAAAATCAGGAAAAGTACAACGAGCGCCTTTAGTATATTTTTTAATATCATCTTTTAAATAATGATTTTTTTCTTCTAGAGCTTCTTTGTATTCCATTAAAGTGTCTCTAGTTTGTCTCATTATTTCTAATTGAGCGGCACTACATAATCTTTCTTTACATTTTAAAATGAAATCTTCATAATTACCTCTTTCAGAGATAAGAACTTTTTCTCCTTGAGGATTAATATTTTGAACACTTTGCATATCTTTTAACCATTCTTTTACTAATTTTTCATCATCTTCAATGATTGGAGGAACAAAATATTCTTTATCCTCAAGCATTTCTAATTCATAAGAAATAGTACGATGACGTTGAGCCTGAGCATATTCTGCAAAAGATCCTTTGTAAAGAGTTGAATAAACATCTCCAAAATGAGTTTCTCTGTTATGAGCATTTTTATTAAATAAGGAAAGTCCTCTTTCTTTTTCATTTTGTAATAGTCTATCCTCTAAAATATTTAGTCTATTTAATTCACTTACAAATTCTTTCATTGCTTCTTTTAATTTCCTAGTGAATTCATCTTTGGATGGAGTTTCTTCAATATATTTCATCATCCAAGAAGCTATATAATTTATTTGTCTAAAAGATGTAGTGTACACCATTTGAGTTGGCATGAATACTGTTACAAAATAACGAGCATTTTCTTGAGCTAATTTAGTTATTTTAGTGTCATTAAAAACATTTCCATAACTATCTTTAATTTTAATTTTTAAGATTTCTAACCATTTGTTGTATAATTCTTCTTCAGCTTTAGTGAGTTTTGAATCATCTTCTACAATAACTGGAGTATATCTTGCTGATTTTTCAGAAGTTGTATATTGCTTTTCATTGTTAATAATCATGGCTAAAATTTTAGGAACATTTTGAAGATTTAAACTTATGTTATTGTGATCATAAACACTATGATGACCATTATTTAAAGTCAAATTAACTCGTCTTTCGGTTTTTTCTAATGATTCATCTTTAATATGATTAAATCCTTCTTTATCATAACAAACTCCTGCTACTTGTCCACTAAAAATAATAGAGTTATCTTGATTATAAGTACCATCTTCATTCAAAAAAATAGTATTAGGTAAAATATCAATTCTTATTTTCTTTTTCATATACTTCTCCTTTGTCTTTATTTTCCCTAGTATTCTTTTCTTTTAATAATTGTATCATAGATGGTAAGAAAAATGCAATATAACAAATATTTAAAAAATTTATCTTATTTTTTTAGCTTTAAGTAGCTTAAACATTCAACATGTTTTGTTCTTGGAAACATATTAAAAATATCTATTTTTTGTAGTTCATAATTATTAAGACTTTCTATATCTCTTTTTAAGGTACTAGGATTACAGGAAACATAAATTATTTTTTTAGATTTCATTTTATTTAAATTTTTGATAACTTCCTTACTTAAACCACTTCGAGGAGGGTCCACTACTACTACATCAAAATATTCTTTTATAATACTTGCATCACCATTTATTATTTTATAATTTTTAATATTGTTTATTTCTATCATTTTCTTACCACACGAAACTGATTTTTTGTTTACTTCTACTCCGGTGATATGGTTACAAACATCACTACAAAAAATACCAATACTACCGGTACCACAATATAAGTCTAATAATTTATCTGTTTCTTTTACATATTGTTTTATTTTGTTATACAAGGCTTTCATACAATCATTATTAATTTGAAAGAAAGAATCTTCATTAATTAAGTATTTCTTGCTATCAATAATTATACTTATATATTCCTTTCCATAAACTAAGTTATTGTTTATAAAAATTGAACTTAGATTTGAATAATTTGTTAAAACGTTAAGATCTTTGTTAGTTATTGTTCCAATTATTTTTAAAAGTAATTTTTTATTAGTTCCTTCTTTTATTACAAGTTCTTTAACATTAGATAGATCTATTTGTTTTAAGATTTCTATAAAGTTATTTATTTCTTCTTGGACTAGTAAACAATTAGAAATGTTTATCAAGGAGTTACTTTTTTCTTCATAGAAACCTAGTTTTCTATTTTCTACATGAAGAGTAACTTTATTCCGATAATTAAAGGGGTTAAAATAAGTGTAAGATAGTGGAACACCTTGAAAAAGCTTTTGAATATAGTTCTTTTTTAACTCGTTTTCTCTGGTATAAGAAATGTGCAAAAGATTACATCCACCACATTTATAATAATAAGGACATATAACTTTGGTATTAGAATTAGCATGCTTAAGATAAGAAATTACTTCTCCAATAGCATATTTCTTTTTTACTTTAGTAATTTTTACCTTTACAAAATCTCCTTTGATGGTAAAGGGGACAAAAACTGGAAAATTTTTTATTTTTAAAATACCATTTCCATTTAAATTATCATCAATTATTTTACCTTCATATATATCATTTTCTTTCATAAAATACTCCTTCATTAATAAAAAAAGAAGCTTTTATTTTTCATAAACGCTTACTTGTTTTTTATCTCTTCCTAATCTTTCATACTTAATTATACCATCTACTTTAGCATATAAAGTATGGTCATTTCCGATTCCAACTCCTGCTCCAGGATAAATTCTAGTTCCTCTTTGACGATAGATAATTGAACCAGCTTTAGCAAACTCACCATCTGCTACTTTAGCTCCTAATCTTCTTCCTCGAGAGTCTCTACCATTTGAAGTAGAACCTCCTCCTTTTTTATGAGCAAATAATTGGATATTTAATTTCATCATAATATTTCCTCCTATAAAAATTTAATGTTTTTGGGATAATCATTTTCTAACTCTTTTAATAAATCAAGCATATTGATAAGTAATGTATTTACAATATCATTTTCTTTTCGTATTTCAATTAGAAAAATACTTTCATCATAGAAAATTGCTTCTTTATCTAGTTTTTCTATAGCATTAACAGTAGTAGTTACAATACTACTTACGGCAGCACAAACGATATCTTTTCCGTATTTATCATATTTAGCATGACCTGTGATAGTTATTTTTTTTAATTTAGAATTATCTTTTATTACTTCTATTTTAATCATAATAATTATCCATTAATTTTAGTAATTTCTACTTTTGTATATGGTTGACGATGTCCTTGTGCTTTACGAGTACTTTTCTTTTTGTTAACGTATTTAAAAATTCTAATTTTTTTATTTTTACCATGTTTTAGAACTTTACCTGTAACTTTAGCGTCTTTTACTAAAGGATTACCAATATTTCCATCAACCATTAGTACTTCATCGAAAACAACATTTTTTCCTTCTTCGGCATTTAGTTTTTCAACATAAATAATTTGTCCTTCTTCTACTAAATATTGTTTTCCTCCGGTTTTAATAATAGCTTTCATACATACCTCCTTTTAAATACTTAAGACTCACTTTTAAGGTGCCTAAAGTTTAGGACTTTTACCTTTTCAATGTGGTTTAAAGCTGAGGCCTTAAACATATAAGATTTTATCATAAGTTTACCTAGAAGTCAATATTTACTTAGGTTATTCTTCTAAGAGTATGATTATTTTATGATAATGTCTTAAGTAATAACTTGGGAAAATGTCCCGGGTA
>URXR01000002.1 GCA_900551925.1 uncultured Mycoplasmatota bacterium
TTTTTTGGAAGTAGGGGAAACTTTAGATGATGCAGTTGGAGAATGTTATGATAAAGTTGCAAGAGTTATGAATATAGGTTATCCTGGAGGGCCTGTTGTTGATAAACTTGCTCATTTAGGACATCATACATATAGTTTACCAATTCCTAAAAACGATGATAGTTTTGATTTTAGTTTTAGTGGATTAAAAAGTGCTGTTATAAATCTCGTTCATAACGAAGAACAAAGAGGAAATGAAATAAATAAAGAAGATTTAGCATGTTCTTTTCAAGATGCTGTTGTTGAAGAATTATCTTCTAAAACAATTAGAGCAGTAAAAAAATATAAAGTTAATAATTTAATCCTTGCAGGTGGTGTTGCGGCTAATAAAGGAATAAGAGAAAAATTAACAAAACTTTCTTTAGAAAATGGTATTAACTTTTCTTATCCAAGTATGAAATATTGTACTGATAATGCTACTATGATAGCAACAGCAGGATATTTCTGTTATAAATTAAAAAATGATGACTGGTATAATTTAATTTTAAATGGTGTATCTAGTGAAAAATTATCTTAAAAAATAATAAAATTTATAAAAAAAAGAAATAATCATCTATTTTTGTAATAAAATATACTAAAAAAGGAAAAAAATTAAAGAAATTTTAAAAAAGTTCTTGTCAAAGTTTAATTTTTATAGTATCATTGATATTGCTTGGTGGTTATAGATGGGCTCGTAGCTCAGTTGGTTAGAGCACTACTCTGATAAGGTAGGGGTCGATGGTTCAAGTCCATCCGGGCCCACCATTTATAATTTTTATTATTAAATGCCTCAATAGCTCAGTTGGTTAGAGCACTTGACTGTTAATCAAGGGGTCCTAGGTTCGAGTCCTAGTTGGGGCGCCATTTTTAATGGCCTGTTGGTGAAGCGGTTGAACACACTGCCCTTTCACGGCAGCATTCACGGGTTCAAATCCCGTACAGGTCACCATTTTTGTTTATAAAACCCTAAATTAGGGTTTTTTCTTTTGTAAAAATGATTATTTATAGGATAAACAAAAACTCTCAATATAATTGATAGAATAAAATAAAAATAGGAAAGGAAGTGAAAAAATGAGTAAAATATACTTTAAATATCCTACTGCATTTGTTGGAATAACCACTAAATTCTCTAAAGATCATCCCGGTATAGATTTAGGCTGGAATAATAGTTATGGAGGACAAAATGCTCCAATCTATTCTGCCAGTGCTGGATATGTTTATGAAATAACAACTGCTGGAACTGCAGGTAATGCTGTAACTATAAGAAGAAACGATAAAACAAATAATTGTACCTGGTATTTTAAATATAAACATCTGTCAAAAATAAATGTCAAAGAAGGTCAAAATGTTAATATATATACTAAAATTGGTAATATGGGAAACACTGGAGGAGATTATGCTAGCCATCTCCACTTTGATGTTGTAAAATGTCCATATGGTTATGATTATACTCAAACAGAATCAACAAGAGCTAAATACTCTGTAGATCCTACTAAATATGTATATTTATATCCCGATCAATTTGTAGGAGAAAGTAAAAAACTAGTAAAAACTTATTCCGCATTAGGAGCTTATAAGACTACTAGAAGTATGAATATACGATCAGGAGCCGGAACAAACTATAGAATTAAAAAAGTAAGTGAGCTTACTAAAGATGGCAAAAAGAAAGCTACCCTTCAAAATCCTAATGCCTATGCAGCACTAAAAAAAGGAGCAACTTTTACAGCCAAAAAAATCTATAAAAATGCCGATGGCTCTATTTGGGCTAAAATACCATCTGGATATATTTGTTTACAAGAAGGCTATACTTTTTACTGTAAAAAATTGTAAAAAACTTAAACTATTATACCATCCCCTTGTTTTTTTGCATAAAATGTAGTATAATGTATACTGTTCGCTTGAAAGGGGGATAATATGGAAAATAAAAACATTTCTTATCAAAGAATAGATAATAAATATATTAAATGGCTATCTGATTATAGTAAAAAACATTCAAGTTTTGATGACAGTGGAGACTATTCATTAGAGACAACAGAAGAAACAAAAAGAAATATAATTCTAGTTTCTAATTTATATGAAGCTATTGAATCTTATGCAAATTTTAAAGATATTCCTGCGAATGAATCAGATAATGAGTTTTTTCTAATTAAAAGCTATCATGTTAAATGTCAAGATGAAATATTTCAAGTTGGTGTTATATCTGAAGATAGAACTATATTTTATTGTTCTTTATTAGCAGTAAATAATAATATAGAAGCTATTGATATTGATAATGTTATAGAGTATAGCAAAAGACAAAAGGTAAAAGCAACTAGAAATTTAATAGAACCCCAAAAACAAAGCTTAAAAAAACGCTCGCGTAAGAGAAAATGATTTTTCATTTTCTCTTTTTTTTTATAAGAATAATTAAGTAAAAATATTGAAATCAAACTAACAACTATGTATAATTATGATATAAAAAACTATAAGGAGTGAAGTAATATGCAATTAAAAAATGTATATAAAAGCTCATCAAAAAATATCACTTCCCAAACAAAAAACTATAAACAAAAAATAATAAGGATATCGCTTTATATTATTGTACTAGTAATTATAGCAATTTTAATATCGTTGCAAACAAATACAACTCTAGCAACAGACCTAAGTACAACAATAAAGCACGAAGAAATAACAACAAATAATAAATCAAAAATAAACTTTTCAAATGATGATAATTATCTATATTTTAATACAGAACTTTTAAAGCCTACAAGTAATGAAACATTATACACAACAGCTACCATAAATATGAGTAAAATTTGGTCAGAAGCCAGAAATAAAGAAATAACAGTAATATTAGAAAAAAGCACAAACAATCAAACTTATACAAGAGTAACAGCAGAAGAGCTATCTCAAAATAATACTATAACATTAATGGAAGATGAAGAACAAACAATAGCTAAGATGTATTATAGAGTATCAATAGAATTAGACAATGAAAAAGTAAAAGTGAGTGAAAGAAATATAGATCTAGATTTAAATGTAGAAACAGATATAAGATATAATTTTGAATTTGAAGAAAAACAACAAGAATTTGTAACTCCAGTAACTGGAGAATATAGAATAGAACTATGGGGAGCAGCAGGAAATTACTTTCCAAATAACATGAAAGAAGAAGTAGGAAAAGGTGCCTACACAGCAGGAACAATAGAATTAGAAGAAGGACAAGAATTATATATTTATACCGGAAAGAATTCTACAGATGAAGGAAATTTCTATACAGCCTCATTTAATGCTGGAAGTACAGCGAAAGGAAAAGATAGGACAGATGAATATGGACACAACTCATCATCTGGCGGAGGAGCAACCGATGTAAGATTAGTAAGTGGAAATTGGAATAACACAGCCTCTTTAAGATCAAGAATCATGGTAGCAGCAGGAGGCGGAGGAACTCACTATTATTTATCAACAGATGACAGAGTTATAGTAAAAGGTGAAGGCGGAGCCGCTGGAGGATTAATAGGATATCGAGGTTATCAAATGAGTGTTAAATATCCTTATAGCTTTAGCTGGACTTTTACCGAATATGATAGCAGTGTGCATACAGTTGCCACTTTAAATACACCATATGCCTATACCGGTGGTGGTTCTCAAAAAATAGGAGGTTCTACTAACACTTGTAAAATTGCCTCTTCTTGTGCAGAAAACGCTATGGGGCAAGCTGGATCATTAGGAATTGGAGGATCTGGTGCTCAATTAGTTGGAGGAGCTGGAGGAGGCGGAGGCTACTACGGAGGTGGTGGCGGAGGCCAATCATATGCTGATAATAGACCCGATAGTGGACTATGCCACTCCTCAGGAGCAGGAGGTTCATCATACATATCAGGACATACCGGAAGTATAGCCATAACTTCAGCAACAAATGAAAATCCTAAAGCAGGCTGTACGGAAACTGGAACAACTCCAGAAAGATATGTAGGAACAACTAATAATACTTGTTCTGTACATTATTCAGGGTTAACATTTACAGATACAGTAATGATAGATGGAGAAGGTTATAGCTGGACTAATAGAAGAGGAAGTAAACAAGCAATGCCAAGCTATAATGAAGAAGAAATAGAAACAGGAAATTCCGGCAGTGGAGCAGCCAGAATAACAGCTTTAACCCTAGGGGCCGAAAGTAACCTATCAAAAACAAGTTCAATAGTAATAACAAGTAAATATGTAGATGAAGATGGGATAGAAATAGGAGAAAGAGAACAAATATTAAAAAATGAAGGAGATAGTTATACAACAAATCCCAAAGACATAGAAGGATATATTTTAAAAGCAACCCCTTCAAATGCCAGTGGAACAGTAGGGGATGCAGACATAACAGTAACATATGTATATCAAAAATTATATACAGTCAGATATCAAAGTGATAATTATGGTAAAATAACAGGGAAAGAAGCTGAAGAGGTAATAGATAATAATAATCCAACCGGAACGACAGAAAGTTCAAATACAGGTTATCATTTAACATATTGGACAGCCAATAAAGATTTAACTTTAGAAGACGGAACTAAAAAAACATCAGGAACAAGTTTAACCATGAATGAAATAAAAACAGTAGTAGTAACTGAAGATATAACTTTCACAGCCCATCATGAAATAAATAGATATAATATAATATATAAAAGTGATGAACACGGAACAATAACAGGAATAACAAGCGAAACAGTAAACCACAATAATAGTCCAACTGGAACGACAGAAAGTTCTAACACAGGTTACCACTTAATCTATTGGACAGCAAATAAAGATATAACCTTAGAAGATGGAACAAAAAAACATCAGGAACAGGTTTAACTATGAATGAAATAAAAACAGTAGTAATAACCGAAGATCTAACTTTCACCGCTCATCATGAAATAAATAAGTATAACATAACTTATAAAAGCGATGAAAATGGAACAATAACTGGAAAAACTGAAGAAACAATATCATATGAAAATAATCCAACCGGAACAGAAGAAGTACCAAATCCAGGATATTGTGAAGCTAAAGGTTGGGTAGCAGATAAAAAAGTAGAATTAAAAGATGGAAACACTGTAGAGGCCGGAAATATAATGACCTTTGAACAAATGCAAAATGTAATGGTAAAAGAAGACATCACCTTTACAGTATTACATGATCGCTGCTATGGAGAATTAACAATATTAAAAATAGATGAAGAGACAAAAAAAGTAATACAAGGAGTAGAATTTAGACTTTTGAATAAAGATGGAAGCGAAGCCAAAGATATTTATAATAATCCAATTGCTAATGTAACAACTAATGAACAAGGAATAGCTAGATTTATAAATGTACCATATGGTGACTATATACTAGAAGAAGTAAAAACAAATAGTTATTATAAAATATTAGAAGAGCCAATAGAAATCACCTTTGGAGAAAATGAAGATGCAATAAATATAGAAAAGGTAAATAAAGAAGCAACCAGTTTTGTAATAAGTAATATCCCGATAGACTTTAAAATGCTAAAAAAAGACATCGATACAGACAAAAATATAAAAGGAGCAGAATTTGAAATAATAGATGAAAATGGCAAAGTATTTAAAACAATAACCATAAAAAATGAAATAGAAACAATTTCGATTCCAACTGGAAGTTATACATTAGTAGAAACAGTATCACCAGATGGTTATAAAACCTCAAACATAGAAATTAATTTTAAAGTGCTAGAAGATGGGAATATCGAAATAACCGAAGAAGAAAGTAATTTATATGAATTAGAACAATCAGAAGAAGAAACAGACAATGATAAAGATAGTCTAACAATATATAATGAAAAAACCGAAATATTAAAAATACCGAATACTGGAAGCGAAATAAAGATAATAACAATAGTAGGAGGAATAGTCTTAATATTAGGAGGAAGCTATATAATTTACAGAAAATATAAAGACAGTAATTTTACTATTTAACCATTGTTTAAGAGAAAATAACTTTACGTTTTCTCTTTTTTGTGATATAATTCATCATGGTTATAAAAGAGGGGGGTAATAAAATGAATAATATAACAAATGCTAGAATTTTTAACACAAATCTTATAGATGGACCAATGCGTTTTAAACATTATTTAGAGGAAAATTATGGTAATGTTCCTAAAAGAAAACAAACTGATTGGCTAGAATCTGAAGTAAAAAAAGAATTTTTAGGAAATAGAATAAAAGCTGGTTTAAAATATGGCTTTAATGGTAAAAAGATAATTGTCCCATATGATAATGATGAATATCCAAAAGGACATTATTTTGTCGCAGATGAAACAATATATAACAAAGATGATGACCTTTGGAATGTAGATATTCCAGCTGACATCGTACTTCTAAAAAAAGATAATCCTGGAATAGTAGTAGCATACCCAGTATCAGATGATCCAGTAGTAATAATAGAGGATCAAGAAAATGGTGCTTTAGCGCTTACTCATTGTGATATAAATAAAATAAACAATAGAATCCCGGCTCATGCCATAACAGCTTTAGAAAAAGAAGTAGGATCTAATGTTAAAAACTTAAAAGTTTATATTGGTCCAAATTTAAAGAAAGAAAACAATATATCTTATTTATTTAAACCTAAAAATATCAAAAAACATAAAAATATTTGGGAAAATTGTATTGAAAGAGAAACCAAAATTATCATTGAACCTAAAATATATCAAAAATATCAAAAACAGTTAAAAACAGCCGAAAATTTAAAAAATAAATTAAGTATAGTGTCAAAAATACTAAAAGAATCAAAGGAATTTACACAAAGTAGAGGATTTCAATCTCCTAAGTTTTATCATATTTATCAAATAAATGAAGAACAAGCTATAAAAAATATTCTTTTAAAGCGAGGTATACAAGAAGAAAATATCACTATTAATCAAGCTGATACTTTCAGTAGTGTTGGCTATTACTCAACAGCTAACTATGAAACAGGAAACGAAGCAGCTTTTGGTAAGTTCTTAGTAGGAGCTTATTATGAAGATACTTTCCCTGACTATGATGGTAGTTATAATACTAGAAAGTTATAAAACTTTCTTTTTTTTAGGTTCTTTTATTGCTTATTACTAATAAAAATGATACAATTACTTATATAAAAAAATGAGGTGAATTATGGATAAAACTATAGTATTTAAAGTAGATGAATTAGAAAATTATATGATTACTGAAACTCTATCTTATGTTAATAATGCTCTAAATGAAAAAGGTTATAATGGCATTAGTCAAATAGTAGGATATTTAATGAGTGGAGATTTAGGATATATTTCTAGTTATAAAGATGCTAGAAAAAAAATGCAAAAGTTAGAAAGAGAAAAAATTCTCGAAGCTTTATTAAAATATTATTTAAGGGATGTTAAGTGAGATATTTAGGACTTGATTTAGGAGCCAAATCTCTAGGAATAGCGCTTTCTGATCAAACTGGCACGATAGCATCTTTTTATAAAAATATTAAATTTACTGATCAAAATAAAATGCTTGAAGAATTAAAAGAGATAATAGCAAAAGAACAACCAGATAAAATTATTTTAGGATATCCTAAAAATATGGATAATTCTGAAGGTGAAAGAGCTAAAGAAACCAAAAAATTTAAAGAAACTTTAGCCAAGATATATAATCAAGAAATAATCTTAGAAGATGAACGATTAACAACCAAAGTAGCAACCCAAACTTTAATAGAAGCAGATCTTTCTAGGAAAAAAAGAAAAAAAATAATAGATGGCGTTTCTGCTGTATTAATATTACAATCTTATTTAGATAGAAAGGATAGAATATGAAAGAAGAAGAAAAAAAGAAAATAGATGAAAACATCAAAGATTTGAATCAAGATTTAAGAGATGATATGTTTATAGGATTTAATGATCAAGGAGAAAAAAAGACTTTTTATAAATTACTGGAATTTGATTCAAGTGAAACAGGAAAACATTATTTAGCTTATACTGATAACGAAAAAGATGAAAACGGTAATTTAAAAGCCTATGGCTCAATTGTTATTCAAGATGGACCTTATATGAAACTAGAAAATATCACTAGTGAAAAAGAATGGAAAGTCATTGAAACAGCTTTAAAAGTACTTCAAGATGAATTAAAGGAAGCAAATAATGAGGAAAATAACTAAAAAAAAGTATTTCAAAAGAAACCTAGTCTTATCGATTATATTAATTATCAATATTATCATAATTGGAGTACTTATTTATCTATTAAGTCCTGTTTCTAAAAATAACAAAGATGTAGAATTTATAGTACCAGAAGGAGCTTCACTACTTCAAATAGGTAGAAGTTTAAAAGAAGAAGGCTTAATAAAAAGTGAAAAATTCTTTTTAGGATATACTATTTTAACTAATAAAAGAAATATATATGCTGCAACTTATACCTTAAATGATAATATGAAATTAAGTGATATAGTAGATACTTTAGATACTGGTGGAGTAAATAGTGAAGAAATAACTATAACCTTTAATGAAGGTCTTAACATTCGTCAAATAGCTGGTATTATTTCTGAAGAAACTAATAATTCTTATGATGAAGTAATAGCATTAGCCAATGATGAAACTTATATAAATGAACTTATAAATAAATATTGGTTTATTACCAAAGATATTAAAAATAATAATATTTACTATTCTTTAGAAGGATATCTTTATCCAGACTCTTATAATTTTTCTTCTAAAGATGTCACTGTAAGAGAAATATTTGATGCTATGATTACCCATATGGCTGAAAACTTAGAAAAATATCAAGATGATTTCGAAAAGAGTGATTACAGTATTCATGAGCTTATGACTTTAGCCTCTATTGTTGAATTAGAAGTAACTGAAAATAGTCGTAAAGACATTGCAGGACTTTTCTACAATAGACTAGAAGCAAATATGAGTTTAGGAAGTGATCCTACTAGTTATTACGGAGCTCAAAAAGATATGGACGCTGAACTTTCTCAAGCTGAATATGATGAAGTAAATGCTTATAATACTAGAGCAGCAGGAATGGAAGGAAAATTACCAGTGGGACCAATATGTAATCCGTCATTAAATGCTATTGAAGCAGTCCTAAACCCAAGCACTCATGATTACTATTATTTCGTTACTGATAGAAATGGTAAAGTATATCTAACCAAAGATTATGATAATCATACTAAAGTAATAGAAAATTTAAAAAGTGAAGGATTGTGGTTAGAATGGTAAACAGTACCCAAAACATTTACAGTGGAATAAGAGAAATAAAAAGAGAAGCCTTAGAAGAAAACGTTCCCATTATGCAAGATGCTACCATTGATTTTATAACAGATTATATTGGAAAAAAACGCATCAAAAAAATTCTAGAAATAGGAACAGCCACAGGATATTCAGCTATCATGATGGCTTTATCAGATCCTGAAGTTACTATTACAACTATTGAAAAAGATAAAGATCGCTATATAAAAGCCCTAAAAAATATTAAAAAGATGGACTTAGAAAAGAGAATAACTTTAATTTTTAACGATGCTCTAGAAGTTAAATTAAAAGAAAAATTCGATTTAATCATCATTGATGCTGCTAAAAGTAAAAATCTAGACTTCTTCAAAAATTTTGAAAAAAACCTAGAAATAACTGGATCAATTATAACAGATAATTTAAATTTTCATGGCTACGTAAAACAAGATTTAGAAAAAATAGCCAGCAAAAATATTCGTGGCTTAGTTAAAAAAATAAGACTATATATTGATTTTTTAGATAATAATTTAAAATACAAAACTAAATTCTATGACCTTGGAGACGGTATATCCGTAACAGAAAGAAGGCTAAAATAATGGAATTAATTATAAAAAAAACTAACATGAAAGAGGGCTATCCTCTTTTTGGTTTAAAAGACCTATCAATAAATAAACCAACTTTATCTTTAGAAGAGTTAAAAAATATCAAAGACAAAAATATTTTTATCTCCATTGATAAAAACATTTTTAATAGTGACTTGCCTTATCTAGAAAAAGCTCTACAACTTATAGAAAAATTAAACCTAAAAGGCATCTTTTTCTATGATTTAGCAGTACTTTCCTTAAGCAAAAGGCTAAACTTAAAAACCAAACTTATTTGGAACCAAGATTTTTTAGTAACTAACTATAAAACTTGTAATTTTTATCAAAAAGAAGGTGTAAAAGGAGCAGTTTTATCTCCTCTTACTATCGAAGAAATTGAAGAAATAAGAAATAACACCAACTTAGAGCTATACGTAAATATTTTTGGTCATCAATTAATGGCAGTCTCAAAAAGACACTTATTAACAAGTTATTTTAATTATATAAATAAAGAAAATAATCAAAATATTAAATTCATGAAAGAAAAAACCGGTACTTACCCCGTAATCGAAGAATTTTATGGAACCAAGTTTTTAACCAAAGATATATTAAATGGCATTAGATATTTAAATAAATTAAAAGAAATAAAAATAGATTATGTAATTTTAGATAGTATTCTAATAGAAAATGACACTTTTTCTAAAATACTAGAATATTATAAAGAGGCTATTTATAAAGATGTAACAGAAGAAAGGCTATTAGAAATGGAACAAGAAATAAATAAAATAATACCAACTAGTTTAGAATTTTTTGCTAAAAAAACTATTTATAAGGTGAAGAAAAATGATTGAATTACTTGCCCCAGCGGGAGATTTAGAAAAGTTAAAAATAGCCTATCTTTATGGAGCAGATGCTTGTTATATCGGAGGAAAAGACTATAGTTTAAGAGCTAATGCCAATAATTTCTCGAAAGAAGAACTAAAAGAAGCCTCTAAAATAGCCCATGAAATGAATAAAAAATTATATGTCACTGTAAACATAGTTTTTCATAATGAAGATTTACAAGGTTTAACAGAATATTTAAAATACCTAAGCACAATAAAAATAGATGCCATAATTATAAGTGATCCTCTTATAATTGATATAATAAAAGAAAACAACATTGACTTAAACTTTCACATCAGCACTCAAAGTTCCACAACTAATAAAGAAACTGTGAAATTTTGGCAAAGTAAAGGTGCTGAACGTATTGTTTTAGCAAGAGAGCTATCTAAAGCCGAAATAAAAGATATAATAGAAGAAACAAATGCTGAAATTGAAGTGTTTTTACATGGTGCTATGTGCACGTGCTATTCAGGAAGATGCATTCTATCCAATTATTTTACAGGTAGAGATTCTAATCGTGGAGGATGTGCTCAAGTATGTCGCTTTATCTTTGATTTAGAAGAAGGCAAAGACCCAAAATATTCCTTAGCAACCAAAGACTTAAATCTTGGCATCAATATACCAGACTTAATTGACATAGGAGTAAAATCTCTAAAAATAGAAGGAAGAATGCGAGGAATCTATTATTTAGCAACAGTAATTAGTTGTTATCGAAAACTAATAGACGCATATTATAATAATAGCTTTGATTTAAACCTATTAAAAAAAGTCCAAAAAGAGCTTGATAAAGTAGCTAATAGAGAATCAACTACTCAATATTTTAAAGGAAACGTTACTCAAGATGATCAATATTATATTGGGAGAGAAGAACCATCTAATCAAGACTTCTTAGGAATAGTCATAGGGTACGATAATAAAAATAAAATGCTAATTATTGAACAAAGGAACTATTTTAAAATAAACGATAAAGTAAATATTTTTACTCCAGAAAAGAAAGAATATACTTTTACTTTAGAAAATATTTATGATGAAGACAATAATCCTTTAGAATGTGCTAGACATCCAAGACAAATAATTAAAATTCCATTTTCTAAAGAAATACCTAATAACTCTTTTATGAGAACTTACTTTTTCGAATAAATATCTTGACAAATACTCAAAAAAATAGTATCCTTTTACTTAGTTTAAAAATTAAGAGGTGAATTAACATGTCAGAAAGAAAGAAAATTTTCTTAACTCAAGAAGGATATGATGATATAAAAGAAGAATTAGATTATCTAATTAACACAAAAAGACCAGAAAATATCAATGCTATAAAAGAAGCTAGAGCGCTAGGAGACTTATCTGAAAATGCTGATTATGATGCTGCTCGTAATGAACAAGCTGAAATTGAAGCTAGAATAAAAAAACTAGAATCTATTATGGATAACGTCGAAATAATAGAGGAAGTATCAACAGATCAAGTTGGGATTGGCAATACTGTTAAAATTTCTTATATCGATGATGAAGACGATACAGATGAATATAAAATAGTAGGAAGCCAAGAAGCAGATCCATTTGAAAGTAAAATTTCTAATGAATCTCCTATTGCTAAGGCTCTTATGGGTCATAAAGTAGGAGACGTAGTATCTGTTGAAAGCCCTAATGGAAGTTATGAAATTAAAGTAGTAGAAATTGGGTAAGAACTAGCAATAGTTCTTTTTCTTAAAAAAGTAGGTGGTAGTTTGGAAAGTTTAAATAAAAAAGACGTAATAACTATGAAATTACTTCATTATTTTATAACCGAAGAAAATTATAGTCCTGTTGTTTTACACGGAGCCAAAAATGAAATATGGCTTGAAAATATGGATAATGATTATAAAATAGTTAGAATTGTCTCAAATTATATTCATAATAATGAACAATTAGATTTTGATATCTTTAAAACAAAAAAAATAGTAAAAAGTATTAAGAAAAAAACTTTAAACGTTAATATGCCAGTTCTAAGTATCTTTATTGATCTTGGTGATAATGTAGAGCTACGTGAAGAAAAAGATATGGATCTAGTTTACCTAGAAAATGAAAAAGATATTAAAAAATATGATTTTCTTTACAAACACTTTCCTGATTTAGATAAAAAATTGACTTTTAAAGAAAAGGGGATGAATTTATTTTTGAAAATAACCGAAGATATAAATAAAAAAAATGTCGAAGAAGCTAGAAGAGTAGAAGAAATTTTTAAACCTAAATTTCCAATTGTAACTTATGTTCTAATAGGAATAAATGTTGCTATATTCTTAATAGGTATGTTATTTGGACTTAATAATGTCTTTATTAATCTATTTGCTAACTATGGACCATATGTAGTAGATGGAGAGTATTATAGACTTTTAACTGCAACCTTTATTCATGCCAATATTTTTCATATTGCTTTTAATATGTATGCTTTATATTTATTAGGAAGTCAAGCGGAAAGTTTTTTTGGCAAATGGAAGTTTTTAATAATTTATTTATTAAGTGCTATTTCAGGTAGTTTACTATCAATCCTTTTAAATCAAGGAGCAGTATCAGTAGGAGCCAGTGGGGCAGTATTTGGAATTATGGGAGCTTTATTATACTTTGGTTATAATTATAGAGTTTATCTAGGTAATACCCTAGTAAAAGCAATAATACCAGTCATACTAATTAACTTCGCCTTTGGTTTTATATTAACTGGAGTAGATAACTATGCTCATATCGGAGGATTAGTCGGAGGTATAACAACTGCTATGGCAGTAGGACTAACTACTAGATCAGGAAAAACAGATAAATTAAATGGTATTATTATTACAATTCTATTATTTGCATTCTTAATATTCATGAACTTTTTCTATCAAAACATATAAAAATTACAAGTATCAGAAATGGTACTTGTTTTTTTATCTAATAAATTATATAATTAATACATAATAAGACTAAGAAAGTAGTGAGAAATATGAAAAAACAAAAAGAACAAACTACAAAGGGGAGTTATGTCAATATTTGGTACAACATTTTGAGGGGGTTTTAGAAGAAATTTGAGATTTTTCAAACTCAATTGGAGACATTCCCCCAATAGAAGAATGAATTCTCTTAGGGTTATAAAACCCCTCAATATAATCAAAAATAGTTTTGTAAGCATCTTCATAGTGATATAAAGTAGTATTATATATACATTCTTTTTTTAAAGTAGCATGGAAAGATTCTTGAGCAGCATTTTGATCGCATGAATGATTAAGTTCTGTATAACTATAAAGACAATGATGATTACTTAAAAGCTTTCTATAAGATTTAGATCTAAATTGAGCACCTTTATCAGAATGAATGATTAAACCTGGTAAAGGTTTTCTTTTTTTAAAAGCAATGTTAAAAGCAATCTCGATGTTAACAGTTTTTTGATTTCTAGATAAAAACCAACCAACAACTTTTTTACTAAAATAATCAATAAAAGAGATTAAATATAAAGTACCATCATAAACAGTCTTAATATAAGTAATGTCAGTAGTCCAAACTTGATTTATATGCCATATATTTAAATTGATAATTAAGTTTTTAATTAAGGCTTTTTCTTCTAAAGTCATAGGAGATTTTCTATGTGGGAAGTTTTTAGTGTGGATACTTTTAATACCAAGGAATTTCATTTCATTAGCAATTTTCTTTTGAGAGAAAGAAAAGCCTTGATTTTTAAGTTCAATAGTGATTCTAGGGGCACCATATATACCATTAGAATTCCAATAAATATCAAGAATTTTAATTAATAATTTAGCTCTTTTTTCTAGATTAATATGATAAAAATGTTTCCAGTTGTAGAAAGAATTTCTAGAAATGCCTAGGACTTTACATTGAGCAGCGATAGAATGAAATTTAGAGTTTTGTAAAATAGCAAGATAAATCATTTTCCGTTTTTGATGTAAAATCCTAAAGTTTTTTTTAAAATATCATTGGTGTTCTCGAGTTCAGCAATTCTCTTTTTAAGCTTTTGAATGTGTTGTTCTGGAGAGATGTAGTCAGAGTCAAAAACTTTATTATTTTTATTATAAGCAGTAATCCACTTTTCAAGAGTTTTTAAAGGGACATGTAAATCATTAGCAGTTTTCAAAGTAGAATGTTTAGAAATAATAACAAGTTCAGCAGCCATTTTTTTGAATTCATTGCTATAATAACTATTAGCCAAAAAATCACCTCCTTTAAAATAAAGATAAAGATAAAAAAGAATAAAATCAAGGAAAAAGGTATTTTACTTTCTTTAAAGAAAGTAAAGGAAATTATAGACATGAAGATGTAGAAATGGTATTATAGATATATAGAAAAGTAGAAGAAAGGAAGACAGTTGTATGAAGAGAAATAAAGAAAAAGTAACTAATGAAACCCCCTCTGAAAACTGTCCCAAAAATATACTAACATCCAAGAAAAATAGACTTGGGGGGGGGGTACTTTTACAAACAATTAAATAAAGATGTAAAAGAAATAAACAAAGTATTTCTATCTTTATTTAGCATGGGAATAATACTTGTTGCCATATATGTAGGAGTGAGCATAACAAATAATTCATATGCTTTATTTACAGATACCCTAAAGGGAGAAAAAACTATCGAAGTAACAGTTCATAATGAATGGAATTTTGGATTTACTGGTGATGAACAAACTTTTATTGTACCCAAAAACGGCTATTATTATATAGAACTCGGAGGGGCTCAAGGAGGTTCCAACTATAGTGAAATTGAGTATGGAGGAAAAGGAACTATAACAAGTGGTTATATTTATCTTAATAAAGGAGAAACTTTGTACATTTATGTTGGAGAAAAAGGGAAACACGGTAGTAATGTAGATCCCGCTTATAATGGTGGAGGCGGCCAAGGTGATGGGGTACTTTCCACTAATTTATATGCTACTGGAGGAGGAGCGACCGATATAAGGCTAACTAATGGAGATTGGGATGACATCTCCTCACTCATATCCAGAATAATGGTCGCTGGAGCTGGAAGTGGCTCATATGGTTTTTATACAAAAGGTGTTCCTGGAGGAGCATTATATGGTAATAATGGGTTAAGAACTTTAACGACTTATGAGACTTATGGGCACGGAGCAACTCAAACCAGTGGAGGTTCCAAAGGAGAAGTTATTAATGCTGGATTGGATTGGTATGGTTCCACTGATGGAGGTTTTGGCTATGGAGGTGAAGGGCCTCTTAAATACGGAGGAGGAGGTGGCGGAGGCTACTACGGTGGCGGAGGAGCCGGAGTTTCCTCAGCCAATGGTTCAAGTGGTGGCAGTGGTTCCTCATATATCTCAGGCTATGCCGGAGTAAATAGTGTTGAAGAAAATACGACAATAACTCATACCAACCAAACTCTTCATTATAGTGGTAAATACTTTATCGGAGGAAAAATGCTTGAAGGACAAAATGAAGGCCATGGTTATGCTAAAATAGGATTTATAGGAGAAAAACCAGAAAAGAAAACTACTAAATTAAACAATGTCAGATATATAAAAAATTGTATAAGCCATAATAGTGTATATGATTATAATAACTGGCTAGAAATAGAAGCCATAAAAGATGGAATAAATATAGCCAAAGGAAAGACAGTAACAGGAACAACTTCAGAACACACTTCATATCCTTACTCTAGAATAACAGATGGTGATATAGATTATGAAAATTTTGCATCACCTTCAAGCTCTGCCTTAAATCAGTGTGTCACAGTAGACCTAGAACAAGAATACAATTTAGATGAAATAGCAGTATGGAATTTTTTCGGTGATCAAAGAACTTATTATAACAATACTACCTCAGTATCAAGTGATAATCAAAACTTTACTGAAATAATAACCGGAAATGCTATGCTAGAAACTAGCAATGGTCATAGAATAAATGCTTATACAGATACTTATAATGGTTACGTTTCAGATAATTTACTATTGTGGTACGATGGTTATGCTAACACAGGAACAAAAAAAGATTATACTATAGCAACTTGGAAAGATTTAAGTGATAATGATAATGATGGAACTTTAACCGAAGGAACTTGGGAATATGATAGCTTATTATTGGACGGAGATAACAATACAGTAGAAACTAATCTTGATGCTAAAACAACTTTGCCAACCGATGAAGATAGAACTCTAGAAATAACTTTCAAAATAAATAGTGTTCCGTATGATGAAAACACAAATGGCTATACCGGAGTTTTCTTTGGAGCAATTAATTATGGAGGAATGGGAATAACTTGGATAAGAAATGTTTCCGCTAATTCTTATTCTATTAATGGTGTTACTAGAGCTAATGAAATAAGACAAGTAAAAATATTACACCAGACTTATCCCACTAAAATTATAACTTTAACCTATGTAAATAACCCCTCAAACAATAAAATACTATTTTATTTAAACGGAGAAAAAATAGGAGAAGATTTAAGCACAACAGGAAGTTATCCTAATGAAATAGGAAATATTGGTATAAATAAAGCTCAAGTACCTGGAGGAATAGAAAGTGGTAATTATGCTAACATTAATGTTTATAGTGCTAGAATCTATAATAAAGCTCTAACAGAAACAGAAATAAAAAATAACTTCTCATATGATAAAGAAAAATTTTATTTCAACTAAAAAAGAAGCTCTTAATTAAGCTTCTTCTTCTGTAACTGTTATCGCACTAGTAGGGCAATTATCTTTAGCTTCTTCTACTAATTCTTCATTTTCTTTCTTTACAGTACTATTAAGATTATAGGCCACTCCTTGATCATTTATATCAAATTCATCAGGAACTAAAGCAGCACATGCACCGCAACCTATACATAGATTTTCAATTATTTTTGCTTTCATAATTACCTCCTATCTAATTATATAACATTTCTATTAAAAATTAAATATATTTTTAAAATTTTAAAGATTCTTGTAAAGCTTGATTTTTAAAATATGATTTGATATAATTTTTATAGTAATATAATAAGGTGATTGAAATGAACAGTAGAATGGATAAATATGTAAATAACAGTACTACTATTAAAAAACGTACACAAAAAAATGAAAAATTATATGATAAGGTTTTGGATATGAGTATAGATTACGTAGATATAGATGTAAACAATGCTATTGAATTAAATCCTAATAATACTTCTAAATCTACTAGGGAAGATTATCAAAAACAAAAAGAGTTAAGTAAAATCTTGCCTCGTAATGAAAAACCAGAAGCTTATGTTAAACAAGAAGTAGAACCTAAAGAGAATCGTATCTATGATATAAATGAAATTCTTGAATTAGCTCGTAAAAATAAGTTATTCGAGGATTCTGAAAAAAAACGACTTATTAATACTGAATATAATATTTTAACTAAGCTAGATATTGATAATTTAGATAGTGAAGATATGAAAAAAGAAGATTTAAAATCTCTAATTAATGATATTTATGAAAAAGAAAAACCTGTCAAAGTAAAAAAATATTCAAAGAAAGATGAAGATGCTTTATTAAATGATTTATTTGATGATTATGAACCTGATAATGACTTAAAAGAAGAATTACGACTTCAAGAAGAATTAAGTAAAGAAATATTAGATAAGAATACTAAGTCTGAATCTTTAGAAACCCCAAAAGAAGAAAAACCTAGTAAATTACTAGATGAAATAGTGGATGAAGAAGACACTAAAAAAGCTAAAAAGAAGAAAGAAGCTGACAAAATAGTAAAAGAAGAAATGACCGATGAAATGATTGAAGAAGTAAAAGAAGGCAAAGGTCTTCTAATTGCGATAATAGTGGTAGTAATTTTAATTCTTTTAACAGGAGCCTTCTTTGTTTATGAATACTTTTTTGGATTATAAGCACTTATAAGTGCTTTTTTAATTATCTAAAAAATAATATTAAATATGAGAATGATTTTAAAGAATAAACAAAAAACTTTCAGGAGACGAAGAATAATATTTTTAATAGTATTTTTTCTTTGCTTTGGTTATCTTTTCTATAAAATAAGTGAAAATATCAGTTATTATTATATGAACTACTCTGTAAAAGAAGCTAGACAAATAATAGATATTTCCTTAGCTAATGCCTTCACTGATGATGTTTTAGAACTTGTAAAAGATAAAGAATTATATAAAATAACTAAAAACGAAGCTGGAGAAATCGAAATGATTGATTATGACACTTATTTAGTAAGTGCTTTTTTAAGAGATATAAGTGACAACATCGCTGATACTTTAAAAGAAGAAGAAACTAATACTGATAGAATAGCTTTTTATATTCCTTTGGGCTCTATTACTCAAAATCCATTATTCAATTCAAGAGGACCTAAAATTCCTGTTAGAATGGAAATAATTGGGTCAGTTTTATCTAGCGTTAAGACTACAGTGACCGAATACGGAATAAATAATTGCTTAATTGAAATGGTTGTCGAAGTAGAAGTAACCGAAAAAGTTATTCTTCCAGTAATTACAGATACTGTTACTATTGTAAATGAATTTCCTATCTCTTATAAAGTAATTCAAGGAAAAATTCCTACTTATTATGGAGATAGTATCAATAAAAGTTCTAGTATTTATTCATTACCTATAGAACAAAAATAAAAATTGTGTTAAACTTAAAGAGGTGATAACTATGCTTAAAGAATATGAATTTAATAATAAAAAATATATCATAGAAAAAGATGATAATAAAATTTTTGATTATGAAACCATGAAAGATCTTATAACTTCTTATTTTGATGATTACGATTATATTTTTGCAGATGTTGCTTATAATAAATTAAGACTTAAAGGTTTCTGTGACAAGAATAATAAACTTTATAAAAAAAATAATGATATAACAACACTTGACGATTATATTAAAAATTACTGTGCTTATAATTGTAAATGGCTTTTATTAAAAAAACAAAAATAATTATGAAAATGGGGTTTTGAGATGATTAGTAGTAGTATTGATACCGAAGAAAAATTAGCTTTAGGAAGAAAAATTTTAAATTTTAAACTTCCTTTCCGCAAAGATTTATTATATGATAATAAAATCACTTTTGGTTTTGAAATAGAATTTTGTTATGCTAGATTTCTTCAAGTTAGAGATGAGATAGACGAACAAAATTTAGCAAATTGGAAGGCCTATAATGAACCAACTGTTCAAGTTAAAGATAAATACGATAGAACCAGAGGAGGAGAAGTAATCTCTCCAATTTTAAGAGGAAAAAACCCAAATTGGAATGAATTAGAAAAAATATGTGATCTTATCAAATTTTGTCTAGGAGAAGTAAATGATAAAACTGCCGGGCATATTCATATTGGATCCCAAATTTTTAAAAACGATAAACAAAAACTAACTAACTTTTTACTCTTATGGGCAATATTTGAAGATACTATAAAACAATTTTTTTACGGAGAATTTATTCAAGGTGATTTCTTTAATAGACTAGCACCAGATTGCCAAGAAGAATTTTCAGTAGCTAACTATGATTTCGAGAAATTACAAGAACTAAGAAATAACAAATCTCGTGATCTTAAATTTTATAGCGTGAACTTTAAAGACTATAAATCCCCATATGAAGAAAAAAATAATACTGTAGAATTCAGAGCCATCTGTGGTACTTTAGAACCAGAAATATGGCAAAACAATCTAAATTTTTTAATTCATTTTATAGATTGGACTAATAATATTACAGCAAAAGATCTAGAAATTATAA
This sequence comes from uncultured Mycoplasmatota bacterium, assembly GCA_900551925.1. GTDB lineage: Bacteria > Bacillota_I > Bacilli_A > RF39 > UBA660 > UMGS1449. The sequence continues at coordinate 20,336 of URXR01000002.1, forward strand.
AAAATCAATCATTTTTAAACTCTCATAATCAAACTGAAAATAAATTCGATAAAGCTCTATTTTTAGCAAATTCTATTTTTACCAAAGAAATAGATAAAATGTGCTTTTTAAAACAATACTTTAAAGATTTTTACCAAAAAGATGCTACCATCGAACGTGTTAAATTAATAAATCACTAATTAACGAAAAAATACCAATATTTTTCTCATTTTTTCCTTAATTCTATTGATTTTAAACGAAATAAATGATATCTTATATATGTAAGCATATTGTGAGCTTATATATTTTTAATAGGAGGTAACCAAAAAATGAAAAAAGTAGAATTAATCGAAGCAGTAGCAGCTAAAGCTGGTATCACAAAAGCTGATGCTGGAAGAGCAGTTGATGCTACAATCGCTACTATTACAGAAGCACTAGTTAAAGGAGATAAAGTTCCTCTAGTAGGATTTGGAACTTTCGGAGTTTCTAAAAGAGCTGCTAGAACTGGTCGTAATCCTCAAACTGGAGAAACTGTACAAATCGCTGCTAGAAATGCTGTTACTTTTAAAGCTGGAGCAGCACTTAAAGACGCAGTAAACTAAAAAAGCCCTTGGCTTTTTTTTTGCTTTCTCCTTGTTTTTAACCTGTGAGTTTTGTATAATAAATATGGAGGAATTTATGGATAAACCAATTTATGATGTATTAAAACTTTTAGAGGATAATTCTTATGAAGCATATATAATCGGTGGTTATACAAGAGATTTTTTATTAGGGAATCCTACCACCTTAGATATTGATATAACTACCAATGCTCGTCCTAAAGATGTAGTAAAAATATTTAATAATTATAATGTTAAGTTATATGAATATGGCAATGTAACTTTCGATATAGATAATTATAAATTTGATATTACCACGTTTCGCAAAGATATTAAATATAAGAAAAATAGAAAACCCGAAAAAATTATTTATATTGACTCTTTAGAAGAAGATATTAAAAGACGCGATTTTACTATTAATACGATTTGTTTAGATAAAGATAACAATATTATTGATTATTTAGAAGGCAAAAAAGATTTAAAAAAGAAACTAATAAGAAGTGTTGGAGACCCTGATCAAAAACTAAAAGAAGATTCACTTCGCATTTTAAGAGCTATACGTTTTGCCACAATGTACAAATTTAAATTAGAGCCAACCTTAAAAACTGCTATTATAAATAATAAAGAATTATTAAAAGATTTATCATATGAAAGAAAAAAAGAGGAATTAAATAAAATATTTTGTTCTAAGCATAAAAAATACGGTGTGAAACTATTAAAAGAATTAAATCTACTTGAAGTTCTAGAATTAAAAAATATTGACAATGTCTTACTTAATAATGATTTAATTGGAATGTGGGCTACTATCACCAATGGTAATTACGCTTTTACTAAAAAAGAAAAAGACTTAATTGACAAAATAAATAATCTTTTACATGAAGATATAAATGATATTTTTATTCAATATAAATATGGTCCTTATCCTCTTAGTATAGTAAGTAATTTAAAAAAATTAAATACTAAAAAAATTATTGCTAAGTATGAAAAACTTCCAATTAAAGATCGTAATGAAATTAATATCACAGCAGAGGAAATATGTACTATTTTAAATAAAGAACCCGGTAATTTTATTAAAGATATTATGGAGGTTTTAGAAAAAGAAATTTTATTAGGACATTTAAATAATAACAATTCAGATATCAAAAAATTCATCAAAACTAATTTTCAGGAGGTTTAGCTATGAAAAGTGAAAAAATCTTAAATTTACTACAATCTAAAGATTTAATTGTACCTAATTTTTTACTTGCAAACTATAAAAAATTAAAAATAAATGAGAAAGAACTTATCTTACTTTCTGCACTTATAAGCAATAATGATTTAATAGAATTTAATCCTGAATCATTAAGCAATTTTTTAAATTGGGAAATAAAAGATGTAATGCTAACTACTTCTAGTTTATGTGATAAAAAAATAATCGATTTAAAAGTAAAAAAAGAAAATAAAAAAATGAAAGAGTATATTAACCTAGAAAATCTTTATGGAAAAATTTTATTAGACTTACTTGAAGAACCAGAAGAAAATGACAAAGAAGAAAATAGTAAGATTTATGATATTATCGAAGAAGAATTAGGTAGAACCTTATCTCCGATAGAATATGAAACTATAAGTGGTTGGTTAAATTCTAATATTAATGAAAACCTAATCAAAGAGGCCTTAAAAGAAGCTGTTTTAAACGGCGTTCGTAATCTTAAATACATTGATAAAATTCTTTATGAATGGACTAAAAAAGGGTATAAAAAGCCATCTGATATCAAAAGAAAACCTAAAAAAGAAACACCACAAGAAGATTTATTTGAATATGATTGGTTAGATGAAAATGACTAAAGAAATATTAGACTATTTAGATGAAATTATCCCTAATCCTAAATGTGAACTTAATTATCAAAAAGATTATGAACTTTTAATAGCAGTTATGTTAAGTGCTCAAACTACAGATAAAAGAGTAAATATGGTAACCAAAGAGTTATTTACTAAATATGATACTCTAGAAAAACTTAGTAAAGCCTCGTTAAAAGATATTGAAAAACTTATTTATCAATTAGGAAGTTATACTAAAAAAAGTAGGGCAGTAATAGAAATAGCAACTAAACTATTAGAAAATAACAGTAAAGTTCCTAATGATAGAACTTTTCTAGAAAGTCTTCCTATGGTAGGAAGAAAAACTACTAGTGTAGTACTAAGTGAATTATTTAATGAACCAAATATTGCTGTAGATACCCATGTAGAAAGAACTGCTAAAAGATTAAAACTAGCCCCTCAAAAAGCTACCGTTTTAGAAGTAGAAAAAGCTTTAAAAAAGAAATTTCCTAAAGATGAATGGTGTAAACTGCATCTTCAATTAGTACATTTTGGTAGATACTATTGTACTGCTAAGAATCCCAAATGTGAAAATTGTAAATTAAAAAATAATTGTACCTATTATAAAAAGAAAGTTAGTAATTAATTTTCTTTTTATATTGAAAAAAATATAAAAGAAGTATATAAGGAGCAAAATTATGGTTGGTATAACGATTATATTCGTGTAACACTCCCTAATGCCCCGTGGCATAGTCGAGGAGGTTACTGTTATAGCAATCTTGAGGCCGGTATAATAAGTGCTAGTAGTAGTGTAGGCTCATCTACTGTTGCCTCTTCCCGCTTTGTCATAATTTCTTAATCACTAAAATAATTAATAATTCCTTAATATTTTCAAATAAAAAACCTTAATAATTTAATATTACTAAGGTTTTATTTTTATTATTAATTTTTAATCTTTCTTGATTTTTTTTGATTTAGTTTAACAGCTATGATTATAACAATAATACCAAATAATAAAGTTGTCCCTGCTAGTATATATATTAATACTTGAGTATTTTGAATTTTATCTTGATAATAATCATCTATTTCTGAATTGTATTTTTGCAAGGTATTTTCATCTTCATTATATGAATACCATCCTTTTTCTCCAGTTTCAGTATTAACCCCATATATAACAGCGAATTTAGAATCTGAGGTTAATTTATAACAATCAAGGTCTGTATCATTTATAGTTATGTTATATTTTGAATAATTTTCAGGTATATCTTTAGGAGTAAGAGGGTAAAATGATATTTCACTAAAATTAAGAACTATATAAGGGGAGTAACTATTTGTATCTTCATCGTAAATATAAAGTTCTAAATCTCCATCTTCATTTTGTAATCCCACTAAAGTAAGGTCTAATAAGTCATTATATAAAGCAATTACTTTTTGTCCTTCAATAGTTATTTCTTTCTCTATAAAGCCTTTTGGTATTTTTATATCGTTTAAATTTTTAACTACAGTATATTCTTTATTATCAATTGTAACTTTAATAGGGTTACTATCTTTTAAATTAATATTTATTGTATAAGTTCTTTCATCGTCATCATTAGTAACAGTAAGTTTTATTTTGTTTGTTCCTGATATTAAAGATATTTCTCCATCACCTTTTAAAGTGGCATCTGGATCTTCAGTTTCGGCAGAAATATTAACGCTAGAAATATCATCATTAATATCGACATTATAACTGGTAGTAGTTTTATTAAATTTTGGTGATAAATCATAATCATCTATTTCTAAAGAGGTAAGATAAGTACTACCAGAATTATTTGAACTATTTGTTCCACTTATATTTAAAGTTACAGGTTTAACATTGGCACTTATATTTTTGTCTTTGGTATCTAAAACAGCATAAGTTTTTACACTTATTTTACTATTTCCTTGTTTTAAAGTTCTAAATTTAAAACTTTTGGTAATTTTTTTAGTGGCATTATTAGGCCTATCAACAGTATAATTATTTCCTTTTACTAATTTTAAGTAATCATTATTGTAATCTAAAGTGTATTCATAGTAACCAATGTTGGCTGAACTATTAATTGTAACATCTACAGTTACGCTATCACCTGTTTTTACTTTAGTATTATTTGCTTCCAAGTTAATAGTAGCGCTTGCAGCATTAACAGAAATTGGAATAATTAATAAACTCATTAATAAAATAAAATATTTTTTCATATAAACCTCCATATCATTTTAAAGCATTTAGATGAGCAGATATTGAACCAATTGGGGGATGAGATGTTTTTGTAGGCATATTATTATAAACAGGAATTGTAAAGGTTAAAGCTTTGCTATCAATATTTAAGTCATCATAAGAATAATAAGTTGATAAACTTTCACTAGAAGGAGCAATTATATTAGTCATATATTGATGAGTAAATGGTGAATAATCAGAATTTGGGCCGGTATTAAACTTTTGATAATATAATGTATTTTGTCCAGCATTTATATAACCATCGGCAATAAATTTAGCACCATAAGTAATAGCTTTTTTTCTAGTATTCCATGGAGTTCCATCTAAGTCATCGACATAACCTGCTGCGGCTGCTAAACCTCTTATTGTAGGATTATCTCCATAAGCTCCAATGTTATAATAATTATATATTCCTTTTAAAGATTTATTAATCTTAACTTTATACCAAGAACCACTGCAACCATTTCCTTTGCTGTATGTTTTAGAAATAGTTAAGGTGTCATTAGAATTAGCAGTTATGTAATTACCATTAGGATAAGTTAGCTTTTTATAACCAGTTCCAGCACCGCTTCTAACATTTAAGTTTGTTCCGGATTTTACTTTAAAAGTTGTTCCGGATTTAGTTCCATAGCTACTTGAACCACAGACATATCCACTATTAGTAACATTCCATTTAGTAGTAACTTTACCACTTACTGGAGCATAGGAACTATTTGTACCACCTTCTTGTTTTACACGTGCTGCTAAATGAACAGGACTAACATCGTATGTTTTTCCGGCATTTACAAAGTAACTAGCATAAGTATCAGTATCTAAATAAGAACCATCTACAATTGATCTTACTACAGATTTTGTTTGATTTACAGAATCATAACTTAAATCTTCAAAAGCATAGATATTGGTATCATTTAAATAATTACGAGGATCAAGTAGATAGGCGATATAGGCTGACGAAGCTTCTCGCCAATTGCCAGATTCTTGAATTTTCCAAGAGTTTAAATATTCATCTTCTTCAATTTGAGTATAATTTTTACTTAGTTCTCCATCAATAGCATCGGTAAAATTAATACCAGTTTTTTCAGCTTTAAAAATCCAGTTAGGATGTTTTGCATGTAAATATGAAAGGTATGGACAATAGCTTTCTGGGAATCCTTTAGCTTTTAACTGATTACAATAAGTAGAGTTAGTCTTAGTAACTTCGTTATATTTATCAAGTAATCTAGTTAAGATATATCCAGTTCTACCATTATAATAAGATATTTTGGTATAATCTCCAGAGGTACTTATTGGTTTAATTTCAGTTCCTAAGTAAATTAATTCTTTTTGGCTTCCTCCCGCACTTGTTCTTACTGTAGCATAGTTTTCATTTACTTTATAAGTCCACTTATTAGTAGTATAATAAGTATTTTTATCAGGAGTAGTAAGTTTAGTAACGGTTTTAGAAGAACTATTTGAAGAACTTGATTTACCAAGTTCTGTATAAGAACTACATACATAACCTGTTTTAGCATTGATACTTATTTTATACCAACCACTAGAACATCCTGTACCTTTATATTTAGTTGTACTTGATAATAATACTAAATCACCTTTATTTAAATAAGTAATTTTTGAATAACCAGTTCCCGCTCCAGTTCTAACATTAACTCCACTTGCAACATTAGTACTTAAATTGGTATCAGTAACATAAGTTTTGCAAACATAGCCAGTCTTACCATTAACGGTTATTTTATACCAACCACTAGAACATCCTCCCGTACTTTTATTAATTGTAGTATTTTCCAAAGCAACAGTAGTAGAGTATTTTAAAGTAGCAATTTTAGTACTGTTAGATGAAGGTTTTGATCTAATATAAGCTCCCGTATTTAAATCATTTATTCGCCATAGGTTTTTAGAATTTGTAACAAAACTACTACAAACATAGGCTTCTTTTCCTTGATAATAAACTTTATACCAACCATTAGAACAACCAGTTCCTGTATATTTTTTGGTACTATCTAAACTAAGAGCTTGTCCATATTTTAAATAAACTAACGAACTTGAATTAGTAGTAGCTTTTTCTCTTACATTAACTCCTCCAGTGTTAGTAATCATAACGTTACTATTACTATTATAGTTTTTAGTATAAGTACTACAGATATATCTAGTTTTTTTAGCATTATAGTTTAAACTGTACCAACCATTAGAACATCCTGTTCCAGTAAATTTACCAGTATTAGATAAGGTTACTAATTTGTTATTATTAAATTTGGTATAGATAGAGTAATTAGTTCCCGCTCCATTTCTAATATTAACAGTACCACTATTACTAACTTTAGCAGTATAGGTAGAAGTTGAAACATAACTACTACAGACATATCTGATATTACCATTGTGGTTTATTTTATACCAGCCAGCTGAACAACCAGAACCGGTATATTTTCCTGTACTAATAAGAGGAACAACATCATTATATTTAAGACCTGCTTTTAAAGTATAACTAGTACCTGGACCACTTCTTATATTAACTCCTGTTTCATTAGTAACTCTTCCCATACTAAGGGCATTTACATTATCTATGATTAGTAAAGAACTAAATAACATAAAAATTGCTATTAGACAATAATTTATTTTCTTCATTACCCAAAACACCTCACATTCTTATTTTATCTATATAGTATTTTATCATATAAATTATGAACATTGTGTGAAAATTACGGAGAATTTTGTTAATTTTACACTTTATTTTGCATAATTATATGGTAAATTAATTATAAAGAATAAATAGTTTTAAGGCAAATCGTTAAACTATATAATTAGGATGGCTTATTTTCTGAAAATTAATAATTCATTTTAGGAAATTGCGATATTTAACAAAATATGTTATAGTAATTTTTAAATATGGAGGAATTTATGAAAAAAAGAAATATTATTTCCTTATCCGGTGATTTAGCATCAGGAAAAGGTACGGTATCAGAAATATTAATGGAAAAGTTAACTTATGGAATATATAGAAATGGTGAATATTTTAGGGCTTTAGCCAAAAGTATGAAGATGAGTTTAAAAGAATTTAGTGAATACGTAGAACTTCATCCGGAAATAGATATAGAAATTGAAAATAGTGCTAAAGAATATGCCAAAACTAATGATAACTTTATAATAGATGCTAGACTTGGCTGGTACGCAGTTCCTGAATCTTTTAAAGTATATTTAAAAGTTGATTTAGATGAAGCTGCTAAAAGAGCTTTTTTAGATAAAACTAGAAAAGATTTAGAAAACTTTAGCAGTATTGATGATCATAAAAAAGCTCTAGTAGAAAGATTTAAAAAAGAAAACGATAGATATTATAAACTATATGGAGTAAAAAAAGATGATATGTCTAATTATGATTTAGTTATTGATACAACTAATAAAACTCCAGAAGAAGTCGCGGATATAATTATTACTGAATATAAAAAATGGCAAAACCAATAATTTTTTATATTTGCTACCAATTTTATACAAAAAGAAACTAAAACTTGATAGTGCAACTAGTTTTATTTATATTAAAATATCGGTGGAGGTGGAAAATATGAGGTTTTGTGACAAGCTACCAAAGCTTCGAAAAGAAAATAATTTATCGCAAGAGGTTTTAGCAGAAAAACTTGGTATTTCAAGACAAGCGGTATCAAAATGGGAATCAGGAAGTTCTTATCCTGATATGGAAAAAATGATTGAAATGTGTAAAATACTTAATTGTACTTTAGAAGATTTACTAGATGATGGATCAATAAGTAATAATCAAAATAGTAATAATAATAGCAAATTTAATTTTACTAATTATGTGCATGATTTTTTAAAATTTGTTACTAAAATGTATAACATGTTTTGTGCTATGAAATTTAAAGATAAAATAAAATGTTTATTAGAATTAGCATTCATTGCTTTTGTTTTATGGCTTTTATCATTTTTAGTATTCTCTATATTTGATAGTGTAATTTTTAGACTACTAGAAGATATTCCCCATTTAGGTTCTTATATGCACTTTTTAATAGGAAATATCTTCACAATTATTTTAATAGTAATCTCTGTTATCATTTTTATTCATTTATTTAAAATTAGATATTTAGATTATTATGTAACAGTAGAAGATCAAAATGCCAAAGAAAAAGTTTTAGAAAAACCAGTAGATATTAAAAATGAACCCAACGATAAAAAAGAAAAAATAATTATTAGAGATCCCAAACATTCCAAATTTAGTTTCTTTGAGTTTTTGGCAAATATCGTTGTTATTATGATAAAATTTATTTTAATTTTATGTGCTGTTCCTGCAATTATAGTATTTATAATTTTAATAATGGGATTATTCATGGCTCTTTACCATATTAAATTCGGAATTATCTTCTTCTTTATATCTCTAATGGCTTTAGGATTATGTGGATTAAACTATGTTATATTAGAATTTATCTATAATTTTATTATTTCTAAAAAGCAACACTTCAAAAGAATGTTTATCATTATCATAACCGGTTTTATTTTAGTAGGAGCAGGATTAGGATTAGCAACTTGCGTCTATCTAAATTTTGATAAAGCTGAAGATTTACCTAAAGAGTTTCAAACAAATAACACTTTAAATTTAGATATGACTGATAATACAGTTCTTGAAGGTAGCAAAGTAAATTATAAAATTGATAATTCTATAAAAGATATAAAAATTACAACCAATTCTTCTTTAATTGATGTGAATATAAATGAATACCAATCAAAAAAATATAAAATTTTAGACTTATATTCATATTATGAAAGTAATGAAATGATGAACTTGCTATATTATGATATAAAACATAAAAACACAAGAGATTATGAAAATATTATTAATGATTCTATTACTGTTACAGTATCAAAAGAAACCTATGATAAATTGATAAATAATTATAACAATCACGGTAATAATCTATAAAAAAACAAAAACTTACGAACCAAAAATTCGTAAGTTATTTTTTATTATGGAGGGCCTAGCCGGATTTGAACCGGCGAATCAAGGTTTTGCAGACCCATGCCTTACCACTTGGCTATAGACCCATGTGCATACTAATTGTAACATTAATCTAATTATTATGTCAATCTATTTAATTATATAGTTTTTTTTAATAAAATAGACTAAAGATAGTAAAATAAATAATAAATCCTTAATTTTCCTTGAAATATATAGATTTTATGGTAAAATTATTGTAGTTAGGAGTGTTATAATGAAAAAAACATATATTTTTGGACATCATAATCCTGATACAGATTCAGTTTGTTCAGCTATTAGCTTATCATACTATAAAAATAAATTAGGTTTTAATACTGAACCTAGAGTACTAGATGAAATAAATAAAGAAACTGATTATGTTTTAAAATACTTTAAAGTATCAGAACCTAATTATTTAGATAATGTCAAATTACAAATTAAAGATATTGAATATCATAAAAATTATTATATGCACGATACTGATTCTATTAAAAGAGTACATGACTTCTTAGTAGAAAAATCTATAACTGGAGTACCTTTAGTAGATAAGAATCATAAATTTGTAGGCTTAATTACTTTAAAAATGATTTTAGAAAAACTAATAAGAGGAAATTTAAGACATATTAATACTTCTTATGAAAATATGTTAGATGTTTTAAATGCTAGAGAACTTTTAAGATTTAGTGAAGAAATAACTGGCGAAGTAATAGTTGGAGGCTATCGTTCAATGATTTTCGTCAAAGAGATAAAATTAAGTGAAAAAGATATTTTAGTAACCTCTAATCGTCCTCTTATTATAAATTATGCCATTAATGAAGGAATAAAAAATATTATTATCGTAGGAAGCCAAGAACTTGATCCTGAATGTTTAGAAAACGCTAGAAAACATGAAGTTAATGTAATTAGAACAGAATATGATACTTTTTATACCTTAAAACTTATCTCTCTTGCAAACTATGCTAAAAACTTTTGTGATGATAAAAGAGTAGTATGTTTTAAAGAAGAAGACTATTATAATGATTTTGTTGATATATCTAAAAAACTTAAACATAACAATTATCCCGTAATAGATGAACAAAATACTTGTCTAGGACTTTTACGTCTTACTGACTTAGACAATGTAAACAGGAAAAAAGTTATTTTAGTAGACCATAATGAAAGTGGTCAAAGTGTTATGGGTCTAAGACAAGCTGAAATAGTAGAGATTGTCGATCATCATAAAATAGGAGATCTTACCACTAATAATCCGATCAACTTTAGAAATATGGCTGTAGGTAGTACTTGTAGTATAATCTATCAACTTTATAAAGAAAAAAATCTAGAAATTCCAAAGGATATAGCAGGCCTAATGCTTTCCGGAATTTTATCAGATACTATAATTTTAAAAAGTCCTACCACTACAGAATTAGATAAAGAAGCAGTTTTAGCCTTAGCAGAAATTACTAATCTTGATTATGAAACATACGGAATAAATATGTTTAAAGCTGGAACTTCTTTAAAAGGCAAAACAAAAGAAGAAGTCATAAATACTGATATCAAATCATTCAATTATGATGAAGAATTAAGATATGCTGTAAGCCAAATATTTACGTTAGATATTGATTCAATAACTAAAGATATTGATAGCTATATCGAGTTAATTGAAAACATGGCTGAAAAAGGTGGTTACCAATTCATAGTAGTAGCTATTACCGATATCTTAAAAAATGGCTCTTACTTTATCTATAGCAAAAAAGCCAAAGAAATTTTAGAAGCTGGCTATGGAATTCAAGATATCAAACAAGGAGAATATATTGATAATCAAGTATCTCGTAAAAAACAAATTGTTCCTACAATCATACATGGAATAAATAGATTAAGATAAAAGTGCAAGAAATTGTACTTTTTGTTTGTTAAAATTTATTTAAAAAACTCATCTTTTAAGATATAATCAAATTAGAAAGGAGTCATAACAATGTATTTAAAATCAGAAAACAAAAAAGAATTATTAGAAATTCTAGAACGTTTAATCTCTTATAAAACAATTTATGAAAAAGATAGTAACTATCCCTTTGGTCTAGAAAACAAAAAAAGTTTAGATTATGTTCTTTCTATCGGAGAAAAATTAGGCTTTAAAACTAAAAATCTAGATAATTACTGTGGTTTTATGGAAATAGGAAAAGGAAATGAAACTATTGGTATAGTCTGTCATTTAGATGTAGTTCCTGCCGGAGAAAACTGGGATACCAATCCTTTTGAATTAACCAAAAAAGGAAATAAATTATATGGGCGTGGCGCCACAGATGATAAAGGACCTTTAGCAGCCTCAATTATAGCTTTAAAAATAATAAATGACTTAGGAATAAATATAACTAAGAAAATAAGACTGATAGTAGGATGTAATGAAGAAACTGGTTGCAAGTGTATGAAATATTATAAAACTAAAGAAAAAGATTTTGACTACGGTTTTACTCCTGATGCCGACTTTCCTTTAATTCATGGCGAAAAAGGTATATTAGAGTTTAACTTATTAACTAAAACTACTAATATTATAGATATCGAAGGTGGCACCGCATTTAACAAAATTGCGGGAACAGCCAAAATAAAAATTCCCGCTAATAGTTATGATAAAGAAATTTTAAAAAACTATCTAACCGAAAATGGGCTAACTTTAAAAATAAATACCAATAATGATATAGACACCATCATAGTAGAAGGTAAAGAAGGCCATGCCAGTACTCCAAATTTAGGAAAAAATGCTATTTCTTATTTACTAACAGACTTAAAAAAAGCTAATTTTCAAGATGAGTTTATCGATTTTTTTAATACTTATCTAAACACTTCTTATAATGGAGAAGAATTAGGTTTAAATCTAAAAGATGACTATAGCGACCTAACTTTAAATATTGGAAAAATTAAAAAAGAAAATAATCTTCTAAAAACCTCAATCGATATAAGATTTCCAGTAACTTTTAAAAGTACAGAAATAATTAAAAAACTAAATAATAAACTTCAGGACGAAGAAACAGAACTTGAACTTATCGAAGTTATGGAACCATTATTTTATGATCCGAACACTAAACTAATAACTAAACTTTACGAAGCCTACCAAGAAATATCTCACGACAAAGAGTCTAAACCTTTAGTAATCGGCGGAGGAACCTATGCTAAAACCTTAAATAATTGTGTAGGTTTTGGGCCATGTTTTCCTAATGAAAATAATAATATTCATAATGCCAATGAATTTATTGAAATAAATAGACTATATGATTTAGTAGAGTATTACGTCGTGGCAATTTTAAAATTATTAGAAATATAACTTGACAAAAAAGTGTAAATTATTACTAAAAAGTAAAAAAATCGAAAAAATTTAAAAAAAACTATTGCCAAAATAAAAAATAGCTGCTATATTTAAATCACTTAGTAGCATACAGAGCGTGTATATAGTAAATAATTTATGCAAATTTATTATTTATTATCTCTTTTCATATTTTTATATATGAAGTTGCTCTCAATCATTTATTATTTATTATAATATGTTATGATATTTAATATTTGAGTTTTATGAATGCCTACTTGTAGGTCTTATTGGCTACTAGGTATATGATCATATGGAGAAAGAAAACTCCGAAATAAGCATTTCATATTATGACTAAAATATGAATTGATTCAAACTAGGGTAACGACTTGTCAACGTTATCTTTTTTTGTGCTAAAAAATCTAAATCTAGTAATAATATAAATCATATATTATAATTATCGTAAAGGAGAAAATTATGGAAAAAGAAATAGAGATAAGATTATTAGAAATAGATAAAGAAAAATTTATAAACAATATAACAAAATGTGGTGCTAAAAAGATTGATTCATATTTGCAAAGAAGATATGTTTACGATTTTAATCCTACAAAGGAAAATAAGTGGCTTAGACTTAGAACTAATGGTAAGAAAACAACTCTTACTATTAAAGAGTTAACTGATAACAAAAAAATAGATGGTACTTTAGAATTAGAAGTTATAACCTCAGATTTTGATAAAACTAATAATATTCTAGAAGAATTAGGATATTTTAACCGAAACTATCAAGAAAATTACCGAGAATTATATATCTTAGATGATGTAGAAATTTCTATTGATTCTTGGCCTTTAATTCCTACCTATGTGGAATTTGAAGCAAAAAAATAAGAAGACATCTATAAAGTTTTAGAAAAAATAGATTATGACAAAGATAAACTAACTACCTTAGATGTTACCTCTATTTATGAAGAAATATATAGTATAAATGTAATGAATATTAAAAATTTGAAATTTGCTGATAAAGCTGATAAAAGTTAAATTAAAAAATACTATTTCTGATTTAAATAACTATTAAGTAAATCCTTATATTTTTTTACTCCTGGTTGATCAAAAGGATTAACTTTAAAAAGATACGAACTAACAAAAGCACTCATCATAAAAAACATCATAAGCTGTCCTAAATAATATTCATTTAACTTTTTAAAGCTTATAATAAGCGACGGACAATTGTTCTCTAAATGAGAAGTAGCAACACTTTTTTTAATTAATTCAATTATTTCTGTTAACGTTTTACGATATTTTTCTATTTTAAATGATTTGGTTTTAGAAATAGAAATTACAGTTTCAAATAATATAGGATTTCCTTCCTGAATAAATTGTCCAAGGGAATGCAAATCTTTAGTATACATAAGTTTAACAGGAAGAATTCCTTTTTTATTTTTACCTTCTGATTCTGCTAAAACTTGTTTTATCCATTCGGTTAAATTAGATAATTTTCCTTCACATATTACAAGCCCTTCTACAAACTTATTTTTTCTAAAAAATATATTTCTAAAAGTAGCATATTTAAAAGCCTCTTCTACATAACTTTTTCCTTTCAAACCGCCTCTTAAAAAAGTTTTAATATCTAAATTAGCAATTGCCATAGGAAAAAGAGTAACTGGAGTAAAAATAGAATATCTACCACCAATTTCCTCTGGGATATAGAGTTTTTTAAAACCATATTTTTTGGCATAATTATTAAGAATTCCGTTATTAGTGCCTGTTGTAATTACAATTCTTTTTCTTATTTCCTCATCGTTATATTTAGTTTCCATTAAATCTTTTATAAACTCAAATACTAATAAAGTTTCCATCGTATTACCAGATTTAGATATTACATTTATACTAAAGTCTTTATTCAGTATATATTCTTTTAAATCAAGTAAATATTCACTAGATAAATTATCTCCTACAAAAATTATTTCTGGAGTATCATCCTTAAAATAAGGTGTAAGAGCACTAATTATGCCTTTAGCACTATTACTAGAACCTCCAATTCCTACGATTAATATTACATCACTATTTTTTCTAAAGTAAGAAGCTAAATCACTAATTTGCTTAATTTCATAATCATTAATATAACTACCAATGTTATACCAATCCAAATTATCATCAACATTAGAAAAGCCCTTTTTTATTTCACTTTCTTTTTTTGAATATTCAACTAAATCCTCCTTATCTATTAAATTTTTAGTATAAGAATTAAAATCAAATTTCATTTTTCACCTCATTTAAACTAATTACTAAATTATACGTTTAAAGAAGATAATATATTATTAAATTAAAATACCCTCCAAAGTTATGACAAAAAATTATTATATCCTATTTATTGGAAAAGGTTATCATTGACAAATTTTGTAATTTGTGGTAAAATATAGCCCATAAAAAAAGGGAGGTAATGCATTTATATAATCGAGATAAGGAAAGTAGTGTTCAAATTGATGTGTTATGATTTAATCAATGGATATTTTAATAACAAAAATCTTTATAATGAAAAGGAGAGTTTGATAAAATGCAATTAAAAACTAGATTTGATGTTTTTTGTGAAGTTTATTACGATGATATAATTAAAATAATGTTTCATGAATATAACATAGGTTTTGAAAAAAGTAAAAATATGAATTCATTTGAGAAGCAACAAATTTTTAATGAAATAGCTTTAAAGCTATTTAAAGCAGCAACACCCTCTCAAATTGAAGAAATTGATAAAAAAGTGGAAGAAACAAATAAGCTACTAATTGAATATGAGGATGAGTGCAAAGAAATAAGAAAAACAATAGAACAAAAACGTATAGAAACACCGGAACAGCAAGAGAAAGCAAGAGAAAATGCAGCTTGGATTAAAAAAAATATTAAATTAGAAGATGAAGATGAACAATTAGATCAGGAAAGTGGTTTAGAAAAACTATATATATGGCATTTTCGTTACTGATTATATACTTGAACCTGAATATATAGGATATCTTTACGATGTTTCTAGTTTAACTCAAAGTGTTAGTGCAGATGAAGAATTAGAAGCAATAAGAATTTATAAGAAAAGACAATCTATAGAAACAAAAAAGCTTGTAGGCAAATATAATATGCTTGAACAACAAGTTAAAAACAAACAAAAAGTAAGAAATGCAGTTAGAAACAATTAATAACTGCTTTTAATTTGTGATAATGCTTGAGTATTAAATAATTCCATCATTTAAAATATACTAAACCTATTATTTTATTTGTTATCACTAATACATAAAATTTTTGCTAAGTAGTCCAGATAGTAAAAATATAAATAGTTTTACTTTTTTATTTTTCAATATTATAATAATATTATTATATTATTAAAAAGGAGCCAATATTATGACAGATTATACCATATTAGTAAATAAAGAAAATTTACTTGATAGAAATTATATACCTAATGATTTAGTGATCACTGATGAAAATGAAAATAATTTTCATATGTTTATAGACCCTAATTCAAAACCAATGGTCAGTAATACTATTATTCCTTATTTCCAAGCTTTACAAAAAGCTGCTAAGAAAGCAGGACTCAAAGATATCATTATTGACAGTGGGTATCGATCTTTCGATTATCAACAAAAGGTATTAGAAGATTTTATTTTGAAAGTAGGATATGAAAATGCTGTTAAAAGAGTGGCTATCCCAGGATCTAGCGAACATCAAACAGGACTTGCATTTGACATCGCTTATATTAATAACAAAGGAATTTTTGAAGAACCTACAGAAGATGATTTAGAAATCAAATGGTTACAAGAAAATAGTTACAAATTTGGTTTTATTCTAAGATACCCTAAAAATAAAGAAAATATTACAGGATACCAATATGAACCATGGCATTATAGGTTTGTTGGTGTAGAGCTTGCCACAATTTTATATAATCAAGAAATAACTTTAGAAGAATATTATGAGAGATTAAAAAATAATAACATATCTAAAAAGTTATAATAAAATCCTACAAATATCTCATTTTATCAAGCATATATATTTTTTAGGTGAGCTAAATGTTTGTAAAAAAAAATAATGAGAGAATTAAATTAGTTTTTATAATAGCAATATTATTATTTTTAATTATCTTTTTTAAAATAGTTTATGTTCAAACTGTCTCCTATGATAAACTTAGTACTTTATCAGATGATTTATGGAGTAGAGAGCTTCCAATAAGTGCTTCTCGTGGTAAAATTCTAGATAGAAATGGAGTAGTTTTGGCAGATAATATCACTATTACTAGTCTTGTCATTATTCCCAATCAAGTTAAAGAACCAGAAAAAGTAGCTAAAGTATTAAGTAATATTTTAAATACTGACTATGATGATATGTATGCTCATGTTACTAAAAATACTTCTATTGAAAGAGTTCATCCCGAAGGAAGAAATCTATCCTATGAAATAGCAGATGAAATAAACAGTTATAAATTTGATGGAGTATATGTAGTAAAAGAAGCCAAAAGATATTATCCAAATGGCAATATGCTATCTCATGTTTTAGGTTATACGGGTATAGACAATCAAGGACTTTCCGGAATAGAGCTTTTATATGATGATTATCTAACTGGAGAAGATGGTGCTATTAAGTACTATAGTGATGCGAAAGGCAACAAATTAGATATGGCTGAAGTTTATACTGAACCTGAAGCTGGACTAGATGTTATGCTTACTATTGATTATGATATTCAAGTCTCTATCGAAAGAGAATTAGATAATATTGTTTCCAGTTTTTCTCCAGACCATGCTCTAGCAGTAGCAATGAACCCTAATACTGGCGAAATACTAGCTATGAGTTCTAGACCAAATTTTGATCCCAACAATTATCAAAAATATGATGAAGAGACTCTAAATAGAAATCTTCCCATTTGGATGACCTACGAACCTGGTAGTACTTTTAAAATAATTACTACTGCTGCTGCAGTAGAAGAAGGAGTTGTAAATTTAGAAAAAGATGAATTCTATGATAGTGGCAGTGTCACTGTAAGTGGTGTTAAGCTTAGATGTTGGAAAGCTGGAGGTCACGGTCATCAAACAATGCTCCAAGTTTTTGAAAATTCTTGTAACCCAGGTTTTGTCAAAATGGGATTTTCTCTAGGCAAAGAAAAACTCTTTGATTACATAAATTTATTTGGCTTTGGAGAAAAAACAGGTATAGATTTAAATGGAGAAGGCGAAGGAATTATTTTTGATGTAGAAGATGTTAAAGACCTAGAACTTGCAACGACTGCCTTTGGTCAAGGAGTAAGTGTAACTCCAATCCAACAAGTAACAGCAGTATCCTCAATAGTTAATGGCGGTTATTTATATAAACCCTATATCATGAAGAGCATTTTAGATAGTGAAACCAATAATGTCTTTACTAGTGGCGAAAAAGAACTAGTTAGAAAAACAATTAGTAAAAATACTTCAAATATATTAAAAATGGCCCTTGAAAGTGTTGTAGCAAATGGTGGAGGAAAAGTAACATATATCGATGGTTACCGAGTTGGAGGAAAAACTGGAACAGCTCAAAAAGTAGAAAATGGTAGGTACTTAGAAAATAACTATATAATGAGTTTTATGGCAGTTCTCCCTAGTAATGATCCAGAAATAGTTTTATATCTAGCCATCGATAATCCTAAAAAGACAGCGCTTTTATCAAGTTATACTACAACTCCTTTTGTTAGAAAAATTCTTCTTGATATTATTAACATCATGGATATCAAAAAGCAAGATAATCAAAAAGAAAAAGATTATGAATGGATGGATAAAAAATATTATGAAGTCCCAAATGTTATTGGTATGACTAAAGAAGAAGCTAAAAAATATTTAACAGGTTTTGAAATAGAATTTGTTGGAGATGGCGACATAGTAGTAGAACAAACCCCTGAGGCTAACACTAGATATTATGAAACTGGTACTATCAAACTTCTTATGGGTAATAAATAATGTAAATTATTAGTAAAATTCTAAAAAAATCTAGTAGCATAAAAAAAAGTGTAGTATAATTGACCATAGAACGAGGTGTGTAATATGTTAATTTTAACTAAATCAATTTTATCTATTATGATAGGATTTATAGCCGCAGTTGTAATAGGACTTATTCTAATCCCACTATTAAAAAGAATAAATTTTGGACAAAGAATAAGTGAATATGTCGGAGAATCACATCGAAAAAAAGAAGGTACCCCTACAATGGGAGGAATAATATTTATTGTTCCAACAATTTTAGCTATCTTTTTTTTAGTTTTTGATGGCAGGCTCGAGATGACCTATAATTTATTAATTATCATGATTGTCTTTGTGCTATATGCCTTTTTAGGATTCTTAGATGATTTTTTAAGTATCAAACGAGGCAAAAACGAAGGATTAACTGTTATTCAAAAGTTTATAGGACAAATAATAATAGCAGTGATATTCTTTGCTATTTATATGAAATATAATGGTAATACTGTTTTTTCAATAAGTACTTTAGGTATACATGTTGATTTAGGTTGGTTTTACGGAGTATTAATACTAATCTTACTAGTAGGCTTTTCTAATGCTGTAAATCTAACTGATGGACTAGATGGTTTAGTCGGAGGGTTAAGCGCTATAGCTTTCATTGCTTTTGCCCTTATTTCTCTATTCATTGGAAAAGAAGATGTTGGTATATTTTGTTTTGTACTAACCGGGGCTTTAGCAGGTTTCTTAATGTTTAATGCCTACCCGGCTAGAGTTTTTATGGGAGATACTGGGTCCCTCGCTCTAGGAGCAGTTCTAGCCACTGTAGCACTTCTAACCAGAAGAGAAATAACTTTATTTGTTATTGGGCTTGTTTTCTGTTTAGAAACTTTAAGTGTAATGATTCAAGTATTTTGGTATAAGTTAAAAGGCAAACGAATATTCTTAATGACCCCAATCCATCATCACTTTGAAAAAAGTGGATATGAAGAACCAGATATTGTTAAAGGGTTCTGGTTAGTAGGAATAATTTGTGCTGTACTAGGAATATTTTTTGCAGTTTGGATATAAAGTGTCAAAGCACTTTATATTTTTTATTGCAATAAATATAAAATTTTTGTATAATTAAAATGTATAAAAACTAAAGAAAGTAGTGAGAAAATATGAAAGAAAATAAAAAGCAAACTACCAAGGGGAGTTATGTCAATATTTGGTACAACATTTTGAGGGGGTTTTAGAAGAAATTTG
>URXR01000003.1 GCA_900551925.1 uncultured Mycoplasmatota bacterium
ATTTCTTCTAAAACCCCCTCAAAATGTTGTACCAAATATTGACATAACTCCCCTTAGCAAAAATTTCTTTTAATTTCTTCATTTTTACCACTACTTTCTTAGTTTTTATATTTTTATTATACATTAAAATATACATATATTCAATATTTTTTATTTTTTTATCAAAAAAAATCATAGTTTGGCCTATGATTTTAATTGTTTTTGTAAAATATCTAATTTTTCTTGTTCTTCTTTTAATCTTTGTTTATCTAATTCAACTACTTTAGTTGGAGCTTTAGTTAAATAATTCTCATTTGATAGTAATTTTTTTCTTTTTTCTATTGATGTTTTTAATTTATCAATTTCAGTTATTAACAATTCTTTGTTAATTTCTTCTCCTTTTTGATAAAAACTTATTGTTATTAACTTTGATTCGTAAGAATATTTTTCTCCGTCTTGGTCTTTTTCCAGACTTTCTTCAGTTATTTTTAACATATTTTTGTAGATTGTTTCTACTTCTTTATCTGCCTTTAGTCTTATACTTGCTTCTTTGGTAATATTATTTGTTACTTTTAAATTTCTAATGTTAGTTATATCCTCAAGTGCTTTATCTAATTTTTGTTCTTCTTCTAGATAAATATTATTTTCTTCATATTGTGGATAAGAACTAATCATTATACTTTGGGCATCTTTTATTGGTAATTTTTGATATATTTCTTCAGTTACATAAGGCATAAATGGATGAAGCATTTTTAATATTTTGGTTAAAACTTCAAGTAGTACTGTTTTTGTAGTTTCATTTTTTAAATTCGCTTTAGAGATTTCGATATAATTATCACAGAAATCTTCCCAGATAAATTTATATAGTTCATTTCCTACGTTGTTGAATTCATACTTTTCCATATTATTTCTTACATTTTTTATGGTTTTATTTAATTTAGTTAAAATCCATTTGTCTTCGATTTTTAAATCTTCTTTAGTTGGAGTTATATTTTCAAGATTCATTAAAACGAATCTCGAAGCATTCCACAATTTGTTTATGAAGTTCCAAGCTGCTTTTACTTTTTCTTCATCATATCTTAAATCCATTCCAGGGGCTGTGTTAGTTGTTAAAAAGTATCTTAGAGAATCTGCTCCATAGGTTTCTATTACATCCATTGGATCTACACCGTTTCCTAAAGATTTAGACATTTTTCGGCCTTGCTTATCTCTTATAAGACCATGGATTAAACAGTCTTTAAAAGGACGAGTATTAGTAAAATGTAAAGCTTGAAATGTCATTCTATTTACCCAAAATGGAATTATATCATATCCTGTTACTAAAACATTGTTAGGATAATATCTTTTTAAATCTTCTGTGTTTTCTGGCCATCCTAGAGTAGAAAAAGGCCATAATGCTGAAGAAAACCAAGTATCTAATACATCTTCATCTTGAGTCCAACCTTCTCCTTCTGGTTTTTCTCTACCAACATATATTTCATCACCTTTATACCAGGCTGGGATTCTATGTCCCCACCAAAGTTGTCTAGAGATACACCAATCATAAGTTATTTCCATCCAATGATTCATAGTCTTTTCATATCTTGTTGGGACAAAATTTACTTTAGTTTCTTTATTTTTTTGATTTTCTAAAACTCGGTCTGCTAGAGGTCTCATTTTTACAAACCATTGTTTAGAAAGATATGGTTCTACCATAACTCCAGTTCTTTCAGAATGTCCAACATTATGAACTATTTCATCTGTTTTTATTAATAAATTTTGGTTTTTTAACTCTTTAATTATTTCTTCTCTAGCTTTAAATCTATCTAATCCTTGATACTTACCAGCTTTATCATTTAGAGTACCATCTGGATTTAGAATATTTATTCTTTCTAAATTATGCCGTTCTCCAACTTCAAAGTCATTAGGGTCATGAGCAGGAGTTATTTTAACTACTCCCGTTCCAAATTCAGGATCAGCATGAGGATCTGCTATTACAGGAATTTTTTTATTTAAAAGTGGTAAAACAACATTTTTTCCAATGTATTTTTGATATCTTTCATCATTTGGGTTTACTGCTACAGCGGTATCTCCAAGTAAAGTTTCAGGGCGAGTTGTTGCTATTTCTAAGTAAGTGCTTTGATCTTCTAAATAATATTTTATATGATAAAAAGCTCCTTTTACTTCTTTATAAATAACTTCTTCGTTAGAAAGTGCTGTTTTTGCTTCAGGGTCCCAATTAATAATTTTTTCACCGCGATAAATTAATCCTTCATTATAAAGTTTTATAAATACTTCTTCTACAGCGTTTGAAAGGCCTTCATCTAAAGTGAATCTTTCTTTTTTGTAATCTAAACTTAATCCTAATTTTGCCCATTGTTCTCTGATGTTTTTAGCATATTCTTCTTTCCATTCCCAAGCTTTTTTTAAGAATCCTTCTCTTCCTAATTCATATTTATTTATTCCTTCTTCTTTTAATTTATTTACAACTTTTGCTTCTGTTGCAATGGCAGCATGATCCATTCCAGGAAGCCATAATGCATCATAACCGTCCATTCTTTTATATCTTATTATGATATCTTGGATTGCTGTATCCCAAGCATGACCAAGGTGAAGACGCCCAGTTACGTTGGGAGGAGGAATTACTATGCAATAAGGATCTTTGCTTTTATCTCCACTTTCAAAATACTTATTTTCTAACCAAGTTTGATATTTATTTTGTTCTACTTCTTTGTGATTATATTTTTTATCTAACATTTTATCATCTCCTTTAAATAGTTAATAGCAAAAGTGAAATACTTTTTATAGGCTTCTTTATTTGTTATATTATTGTATAAATTTTCTAAAATATTGTTATCTAATAAAAACTTAGCAGACTCTTTAAAGTTAAGGTCAAAGACTAACGCAATAAAAGATATTATTTTTTCACTATTAGTTTTTGAACCAAGAATCGCGGATGTTTTTATTTGTTTTTTATTATAAAATTCTTTATTGATACTATCTCTTACTGAAAATGTTTTTCCTTCTAAATCTATAGCTTTTTTAGTCATTAATTTTTCTGAAGCTGAATATAAGATATCTAATTTATCAGCATCTCTTATTAGCTTGGCGTGTAATAGTTCTTTGCCTGTTAATCCTTTTTCTATTTCATATTTATTATGATTTTTGATAGCTTTATTAATTATTTTATAATATTTTTCTGAAACTGGTATTTGTTTGATTAAATTATCTTCAAATAAGATTTTGACGCCATAATCAGCATGATCAAATACTTTACTATCATCAAAAGTATTGTATAATTTGTCTTGTTCAAATCTTCCTATATCGTGATAAAGTCCAATTACTTCTGCTAGCATCTGATCTTCTTTTTTTAAATCTTTGGTCAACAACTTAGTTTTTTCCATTACCCTGTAGGAATGATTGTATTTATATTTTATATCTGGGTCCTTTTTATTGTAATGTTTAACATATTCTTCAAAAGTTTGATTCATTTTGTCCTCCTTTTTTATATAAAAAAATTACATCTTCCAAAGGACGATGTAATCGTGGTACCACCTTATTTTGTAATATTAATTACCTTATTTATATATAACGCATGATTTGCGGATTATTCTACTTTAGTTCAAATAATCAACTCGAAAGCTACCTTCAACTATTTTTATTATCTATTTACACCAAACATAGACTCTCTTTAAATATCAATAGTTTACTCCTCTTTGTCATTGTTTTTAATAATAGACTTCTGCTATTTTATCTATTTGTCCGACGACAATAAATATAACCATTAAAATTATGAAGGCAAAGATTAAGAAGGCCATTAGACCCCAACCTCTATTATTTAATTTCATATTACACCTCTTTCATGTCTTTGATGCATGAGATTGCTGCTAGAGCGCCATCTGAAGTTGCTGTTACAATTTGAAAGGCTTCTTTTTTTACTACATCTCCGGCAGCATAGATACCTTTAATAGATGTTTTTCTTTGGTTATCTACTTTAATATAACCTTTTTCGTCTAAAATATCAAGGTTTTTTAAAAAATTTGTAGCAGGTTCATAACCAATAAAGATGAAACAAGCTTTAGTTTTGAGATTCTTAATTTCATTATTTTCTTTTATATTTATTGATTCTAGAATATCATCTTTTTCTATGAATTCTTCTACTGTTGAATTATTTATGACTTTGATATTGTCTTTTTGTTCTATTCTTTCTCTTAAGATTTTATCACCTTTTAGATGAGACCTGCGGTTAATTATAGTAACTGATTTACAAATATCAGCAAGATATAGTGATTCTTCTAGGGCACTATTTCCTGCGCCGACGATAGAAACATCTTCATTTTTGTAAAGATTGCCATCACATAAAGAACAAAAACTAATGCCTTTTCCTTCAAGATTACGAAAATTTTTTTGATTTAGTTTTTTGGGACTTCTTCCTATAGCTAGAATAATATTTTTGGTTTTTATTTCTTCATTATCCGCTAAATGGATTGTTTTTATTTTTCCTGGGGTTATTTTTGTTACTTCTTTAAAGAATTGTTTTATATTTAAAGAAGTTAATTGTTCGTAAAATTTACTAGCTAAATCTGGTCCCGAGATAGTGGTAAATCCTGGATAGTTTTCCACTACTGAAGATTTATTTAATTGTCCTCCAGGCATTTCTTTTTCAATAATTGCACAGTTTAACTCGGCTCTTTTTAAATAAATAGCAGCAGCAATACCGGCAGGGCCTGCTCCGATTACTACAACATCATAAATATTTTCCATTTTACTTTGTCCTTTCTTTTAAACGATTAATTCGGGTATCTTTTTTGGTTCTTAATACTAGGAATAATCCTAATAAGAATAATAAAATAGATATAATTTGAGCTACTTTAAGTGGTCCTAACATAAGGGAGTCGGTTCTTAATGATTCTATAAAGAAGCGACATAATGAGTACCACATAAAATATATTCCAGTTAAAACTCCGGTTTTTAATTTTAGTTTTTTTCTTAAAATTATTAGTAAAATAAATCCTAAGAAGTTCCAAATCGATTCATAAAGAAAAGTAGGATGATAATATTTACCATCAATATGCATACCTTCGATTATAAAATTAGGAAGATGCATATTTTCCAAGGCTTCTCTTGCTATTTCAGGACCATGGGCTTCACCATTAAAGAAATTACCCCATCTTCCTATAGCTTGGGCTAAAATAAGAGAAGGTACTGCTAAGTCAAAGATTTTTAAAAAGTTTTTGTGATGTTTTTTACTATAATAAATAAACCAAATAGCTCCGCCAATAATAGCTCCATGAATGGCTAAGCCACCATTATAAATTGCAAAAATCTGAAGAGGATTTGCTAGATAATAATCAAGGTTAAAAATAACATAATAAATTCTAGCACCAATTATACCAAATATGGCTCCATAAAATATTAAATTGGTTAGGAATTCTTCATCATAACCTTTTTTCTTAGCGGTTTTTAAGAAGATATATGCTCCAGTTAAAATAGCTAAAAACATAATAATTGAATACCAGTAAATAGAAATTGGTCCTAAGTTTATAGCTATTGGATTCATATACTCACTCCTTTATAGTAATTCTTTTAAATATTTTCCAGTGTAGGAAGTAGGTATTTTAGCGATTTGTTCTGGTGTTCCTACCCCTACTACTTCGCCACCTTTTTCGCCACCTTCTGGTCCTAAATCGATAATATAATCAGCAGTTTTAATCATATCTAGATTATGTTCTATTACGATTACACTATCTTTATTATCTACTATTTTGTTAATAATTGCAAGTAGCTTTTTAATATCATGATTGTGTAAACCTGTAGTTGGTTCATCCATGACAAATAAAGTTTTTCCGGTTGGTTTTTTTTGTAATTCTTTAGCAAGTTTTACTCGGGAAGCTTCTCCTCCAGATAAGGTTGGAGCAGGTTGTCCTAGTTTAATGTATCCTAGACCAACATCTTCTAGAACTTTTAATTTTCTTTTTATTTTTGGTACGTTTTCAAAAAATTCTAAAGCTTCAGTAACTCGCATATTTAAGACATCATGAATATTTTTATTTTTAAATTTTATTTTTAGACTTTCGGTGTTATATCTAGCCCCATGACAAACTTCACAAGGAACATAGACATCTGGTAAGAAATGCATTTCGATTTTTTTAACTCCATCACCACGGCAGGCTTCACATCTTCCTCCTTTGACGTTGAAGGAGAATCTACTTTTATCATACCCTAGCATCTTGGCTTCTTTTGTCGAAGCGAATAATTCTCTTATGTCATCAAATACACCGGTGTAAGTTGCAGGATTTGAACGTGGGGTTCTACCGATTGGGTTTTGAGAGATATGCACAATTTTGTCAATATTTTCTAGTCCTTTAATTTGTTTATAGGCTCCTGGTTTTTCTTTGGAGTTATAAACATGATTATATAAAATTCTAGTTAATATTTGGTTAATAAGGGTACTTTTACCACTTCCTGATACTCCAGTTACACAAGTAAATGTTCCTAGAGGAAATTTGACATTAATATTTTTTAAATTGTTTTCTTTGGCTCCTTTGAGTTCTAGAAATTTACCTGTTCCTTTTCTTCTTTTTTTCGGTATTTCAATACATTCTTTACCACTTAAATATCTTCCAGTGATACTATTATCGTCTTTTGCTACTTCTTCTGGAGTTCCAGTTGACACTATTTGTCCTCCTTGATCTCCTGCTAGAGGGCCAACATCTACTAAGTAGTCACATTTTTTCATAGTATCAATATCATGTTCTACCACAATAAGAGTATTTCCTAAATCACGCATACTTAGCATAGTATCTATTAATTTATCATTGTCTCGTTGATGAAGTCCAATACTTGGTTCATCTAAAACATATAGCACTCCGGTAAGCCTAGTTCCAACTTGAGTAGCTAGTCTAATCCTTTGAGCTTCTCCTCCGGATAGGGTTCCAGTATTACGACTTAATGTTAAATAGTCTAGACCAACATTTATTAAAAAACTAAGGCGATCTTTTATTTCAGTTACGATTAATTCTGATATTTGTTCTTGTTCTTGACTTAGTTTTAAATTGGAAATAAAATCATATAATTTTTTAATACTTAACTTAGTTACTTGATAAATGTTTTTGTTATTTATTTTTACCGATAATATTTCTTCTTTTAATCTAGCTCCCTTACAGGTTGGACACATTAATTCAACCATGTATTGTTCTAGCCATTCTCTAATCCAGGTACTGTTTGTTTCCATATATCTTCTTTCTAAGTTAGTAATTATCCCTTCATAGATACCATAATTATCTGATAAGTGACCATTTTTACTACGATAATGGAAATGAATTAGATCATTTGTTCCATATAAAATCATATTTAACTCTTTTTTAGTAAAATCTTTTATTTTTTTATTTAGATCAATGCCATAGTGATCACAGAAGTTTTGAAGTTTTAAGAAGTTAATGTTTTCTGAATCATCTCCGAAAGGAATGATTCCTCCTTCTTTTATAGTTTTATTTTTATCAGGTATTACTAGATCAGGATCCATGACTAGTTTTATTCCTAGTCCTTTACAGTCTGGGCAAGCTCCATATGGAGCATTGAAACTGAAAGTACGTGGTTCTAATTCAGTTAAAGAAAAGTTACAATATGGACAAGCGAAATTTTCGGAGAAGACCATTTTTTCTTTAGAAGGTATTTCAATGAAAACTTTTCCTTTAGATAATTTAGTAGCAGTTTCTATAGATTCATAAAGTCTTGATTTAATTCCATCTTTTATTACTAGTCTATCAATTACTACTTCAATGTGGTGTTTTTTATTTTTTTCTAAATCAATGTCTTCATTTAAATCATATTCTCTATTATCAATTTTTACTCTGATAAATCCACTTTTTCTTAAATCTTCAAGTAGGTCTTTATGAGTTCCTCTTTTACCTTCGATTACGGGAGATGAAATTATGATTTTTGTTTTGTCTTCAAATTCTAGTACTTTATTAGTTATTTCTTCAATACTTTGTCTTTTGATAGGAAGATTATGTTCTGGACAATAAGGAATTCCTATTTTAGAGAATAGAAGTCTTAAATGATCATAGATTTCTGTTACAGTTCCGACAGTAGAGCGAGGATTTTTATTAGTAGTTTTTTGATCGATAGAAATAGCAGGAGATAAGCCTTCAATTGAATCAACATCTGGTTTTTCGGCTCCTCCAAGGAATTGGCGCGCATAGGCCGATAAGCTTTCTAAGTATCTTCTTTCTCCTTCTTTATAAATAGTATCAAAAGCAAGAGATGATTTCCCACTTCCAGATACTCCGGTCATAACAATAAATTTATTTTTAGGTAGTTCTAGAGATACGTTTTTTAAATTGTTTTCTCTAGCTCCTTTAATTATTATCTTTTCCATGGTTTACTTCCTTTCTTTTTGAGGTTTTCCAAGTTCATATTATAGCATATTTTTATAATTTTTAAAATTGGTAAATTGTGTTACAAATATATAATACTCTTTAAAAAAAAGTTTTTCAATATTTAATAAGATATTAAAAAGACTAGAATTTTGGTTTTTCTAGTCTTTTTATTTGGTTAAAATTATTCGATTATATTATTATATTTGTCAAATTTTACATCCAGATATTTCTTACTTGATAAGAAATCACACATATGTACAAAGAATTCATATTTATCATTTGGTTTAGGAAGAGTTATATTGCTATAACTATTAGTATTCCACTGTCCCATATGAGATGAAATGGTTTTGGTTATAATATTTATTTCTTTATCAGTAAAAGTAGTTTTATCTTGATTATCTTTGATGAATGATGCTGCTAGTAAAGGATGATCAAATCTAGTATATTTTTCCTTTGGTACTCCTAATTTATGGGTATCATGAAACATAATTGCGATTAAAAGTAAATCTTTTTCATCATTGGTAAAAATATTATTCATATATTCTAACGAAAGAATGTCTTTAGCAATTTTTAAAGCTGCTTTGGTATGTCTTACTAGTCCAGCCTCTCCTTGAGCAAATTGGGGGTGATATTTTCCTGTTGATGCGGCAGGAATTATAAAAAAATAATCTGGTACTAATTCTATTAAAGTTTGGACATTTTTTCTATATGTTATATTTTTCAAATAATTTATTTCTTTTTTAAATACTTCTTTTTTTGTCATACTACACCTCTTTTATTTATTATTAACTAACTATGTACTATTTATTTTTTTAATATATTTATGATTGTCATATTATGCTACTTCTTAATTCATGTTATTAATTAAATTTTCTATCTTTTCATTATAAGTAAATCTATAATGTCCTGTCACTTCCATTTCTGTTACTTCCAAACGATCTTCTTCTTTTTCTTCTTGAGTTTCATCTCTATTTTGGATTAGATAAGGAACTCCTCTTTCATTATATTTGTCTGAAATCATGGCAATATGTGCTGAATCATCAAATGTTACAATATCGCCAGGCATAAATTCTCCAATATTGTAAATATCATTATCTAAGCTTTCAGCATATCTTTGAAAGAATACTTCTTGAGGCCCTACTCGTCTAAAATCTATGTTGTCATCTACTACTTCAATGTCATAAGTATTGTTATCATATTCTTCGTGGACATCATAAGAAAGCATACCTTTTAAATCATAACCAGCATTTTGAAGAGCATACCAAATAAGATCAGTACAAACTCCTTCTTCTTTTACAGGAGGGTATCCTCCGGCATAATATTTGCTTATATAAGCTGGGTTCCACTCGGCATATTGTTTTTCTCCTTGCAGAATATCTGTATAATCATCAATTCCGTCACCATCATAATCTGTATCGCTAATTTCTCTTACAAAGCCAAAATCTGATAAATTATAATATTCTTTTTCGGTAGCAATTGGCGTTAATTCTTCACTGTAAATTAGATAATAACGACCTGCTCCGATAGCTATAGCAATTAATAATAAAATCAAAAGTACTAAACTTATTCTTTTAAAATTTCTTTTAAACTTTTTTTTCATCTTTTTTTTAGCCATATCATACTCCTATTTTGTTTTTATTTCAAATAAAACATCTCTTAACTCCATAGCTCTTTCAAAGTCTAATTCTTTAGCTGCTTTTTTCATTTCTTCTTCTATTTTACTTATGTCTTTATTATCTATTATAGCAGATTTTTTAGGTTTTTCAATTTTTTCTAGTTCTTTTTCATCAACATTAGAGATAAGTTCTCTTATTTCTTTATGAACAGTTTTAGGAGTGATATGATGTTTTTTATTATATTCTTCTTGAATAGTTCTTCTTCGTTTAGTTTCATCGATAGCAACTTTCATACTATCAGTTATTTTGTCAGCATACATGATGACATGGCCATTTTCATTTCTAGCACAACGTCCAATAGTTTGAATTAAACTGCGTTCACTTCTTAAGAAGCCTTCTTTATCAGCATCTAAAATTGCTATTAAACTTACTTCTGGAATATCTAACCCTTCTCGTAAAAGATTAATTCCTACGATACAATCGTATTCTCCAAGTCTTAGTTTTCTAATTATTTTTAAACGTTCTAAAGTTGTTATTTCAGAGTGAAGATAGGCTACTTTTATATCTAATTCTTTTAAGTATTTAGTTAATTCTTCACTCATTCTAATAGTTAGTGTTGTTATTAATACTCGTTCATTTTTTAAGGTGCGATTTTTTATTTCTCCTATTAGATCATCAATTTGACCAGTAGTTTTTCTTACTTCAATAGTTGGATCTAATAATCCTGTTGGTCTTATGATTTGATCTACTTTATTTTCTGCTAGATTTAGTTCATAGTCTCCTGGAGTTGCTGATACATAAATTACTTGATCTAATTTTTTTTCGAATTCTTCAAATTTTAATGGTCTATTATCTAAGGCACTAGGCAAGCGAAAACCGTATTCCACTAAAGTAGTTTTTCTAGCTCTGTCGCCATTATACATGGCTCTTACTTGAGGAATTGTAACGTGTGATTCATCAATTACTAGCAAATAATCATCACCAAAGAAATCAATTAAAGTGGTTGGAGTTTCTCCTTCTTTTCTGCCACTTAAATGTCTTGAATAGTTTTCAACCCCACTGCAAAAACCGGTTTCTTTTAACATTTCTAAATCATAATTAGTTCTTTGTTCTAGACGTTCTGCTTCAAGTAATTTGTTATTTTCTTTAAAATAAGTAAGTCTATCTTCTAGTTCTTCTTTGATACTTATTAGAGCTTTATTTAATTTATCTTCACTAGTTACGAAGTGACTAGCAGGGAAAATTGTTACATTTTTTATTATGTTTATAGTTTTTCCTGTTAAAGTATCTATTTCTGCTATTTTATCGATTTCATCTCCAAAGAATTCAATACGGATACCGTTTCTATTTTCATTAGTAGGTATTATTTCTAATATGTCGCCACGGACTCTAAAGGTGCCACGTTTAAAATCTAAGTCATTTCGTTCGTATAACATATTAATAAGTTTTCTTAAAACTTCGTTTCTTTCAATTTCTTCTCCTTGAGTTAGAGTTAAAGTATTATTTTTATATTCTTCTACTTCTCCAATTCCGTAGATACATGAAACTGATGCTACTACTATGACGTCATCTCTTGATAAAAGAGCACTGGTAGCAGCATGTCTTAACTGATCTATTTCATCATTAATGGAAGAATCTTTTTCTATATAAGTGTCTGTTCCAGGAATGTAGGCTTCAGGTTGATAATAATCGTAATAAGAAACGAAATATTCTACTCTGTTATCAGGGAATAATTCTTTTAACTCTCCATATAGCTGTCCTGCTAAGGTTTTGTTGTGAGCTAGAACAAGAGTTTTTTTATTAGTTTCTTTTATTACATTAGCTATAGTAAAAGTTTTTCCTGTCCCGGTTGCCCCCAGTAAGACTTGGTGTTTTTTACCTTCTTTTATTCCTTTAACGAGTTCATTTATGGCTTTTGGTTGATCGCCACTTGGTTTAAATTTTGAGTGAATTTTAAACATATTATCGCCTCCGATTAAATTAATTATTGTTTATGAGTGGTTTTTCAGTTATTAACAGTTTTAACATTTATCTCTATACTTTATATTCTATACCAATTGGACAATGGTCACTGCCATAAATATCTTTATAAATAGTAGGATTACTTACTTTGTTAATAATTCTTTTAGAAACTAAGAAATAATCTATTCTCCAACCAATATTTCTTTCTCTTACACCTTTCATATAACTCCACCAAGTATAAGCATCTTCTTTATTAGGATTATAATATCTATAGGTGTCGATAAATCCACTTTTTAACAAGATGGAAAAGTCTTGTCTTTCTTCGTTAGTAAAACCAGCATTGCCAATATTTTGTTTAGCATTTTTGATATCAATCTCTTGATGGGCTACGTTAAAATCACCACAGACTATGACAGGTTTTTTGTTATCCAAGTTTTTAAGATATTCTTTAAATTCTTTATCAAAAATCATTCTTTCTTCTAAACGTTCTAAAGTTCTTTTGACATTAGGAACATAGACATTAACTAAGTAAAAATCATCATATTCTAAAGTAATAGTACGTCCTTCTATATCAAAAAGAGGATTATTTATACCGTAGGTTATTTTTAAAGGCTTTTCTTTAGTAAAAATAAGTACTCCAGAATAACCTTTTCTAGCAGCAGAATTTACTATTTCGTAATATCCTTGAGGATGAAAATCATATTGATCTTGGGTTGCTTTTATTTCTTGAAGACAAAAAATGTCAGCATTCACTTCTTCAAAAAAGTCAGAAAAACCTTTTTTAAGGCAGGCTCTTAGGCCTGCAACATTCCATGATACTATTTTCACTTTTTTACCTCCTTTATAAGTTTTTAAAAACTTCACTCATATTAGTATTAAATACTAATGTTGCTAAATAATCATAGGGAGTTTCATCTCTGTTTATTAAAATTAAGTTTTGACCTTTGAAATAATTAATGAGATTGGCAGCAGGATAAACTGTTAAAGATGTTCCGGCGATTATTAAAGTGTCACATTTTTTTATGTATTCTATGGCATCGTAAAAATTATCTTTTAAAGGCTCTTCATATAAAACAACATCTGGTTTGATAATTTGACCACAAGAACATCTGGGCACTTTTGATGTTGAGAAAATGTATTCGGCATCATATGTTTTTTCACACTTAGGGCAATAGTTATTATAAATTGTACCATGAAGTTCAATAACATTTTTACTGCCGGCTTTTTGATGAAGACCATCAATATTTTGAGTTATTACACATTTTAATTTGCCTTTTGTTTCTAATTCATAAAGTTTTAGATGGGTAATATTGGGCTCGGCATTTAAAACATTCATTTTATCTTGGTAAAATTTATAAAATTCTTCAGGATTTTCATAGAAAAAGGTATGACTTAATATTTGTTCGGGAGGATATTTATATTTTTGATTATAAAGTCCATCTTTACTTCTAAAATCTGGGATACCACTTTCAGTTGATACTCCAGCTCCTCCGAAGAAAACAATATTATTACTTTCGTTAATTATATTTTTTAACTTTTCTAACTTTTCTTTAAATTCTTGAGTATAATCCATTTGTTACACCTTCTTCTTTAATCTTTTATTTATTTTATCATAGTTTTTCACATATTATATAAAAAAGTTACTGGCTTTACCAATAACTTATTCTTCTTCAATTAATCCATAGTTATCATGTTTTCTTTTATAGATTACTGCTACTTTATTAGTTTCAATATTTTTAAACATGTAGAAGTCATGATTTAAAAGCTCCATTTGTAAAATTGCTTCTTCTTCATCCATAGGTTTTAGCTCTACGGTTTTTCTTTTAATGATTTGATTTGTATTTTCTTCTTGTTCTTCTTCTAATTCAAAATCTAAAATAAAATCTATTCTACCTTTATTTCTTTTATCTGATAATCTAGTTTTGTTCTTTATTATTTGTCTTTCTAATTTATCAATAGAAGTATCAATAGCAGAATAAAAATCTTTCCCTTCTTCTTCTACTCTTAAAGTGCAGTTTTTAAGAGGTATTGTTATTTCTATTTTTTGTTTAGGACCATGTACTTTAAAAAGTATAGTTCCTGTTACTTCTTCGCTATTTTCAAGATATTTTTCAAGTTTTTTGATTTTGTCTAAAGCATAACTTTTCATTGCTTCAGTTATTTCTGTTTTTTCACCACGAATATTTAATTTCATAATATCATCCTCCTAAAAGTATTTTACCATATTTTGTTAGATTTTTAAATAACTATAAATATATTTTAAAAAAATAAAACCACTTTCTAGTGGTATTTTAATGGTTCTCTATATAAATCTTCATTATATACTTCGTAATCATATTCATAGCTTTTTATTCCTGGATTATCAATGTTATAACATTTTTTCTCCATTAACAAAGAATTTTTAATATCTAAATATTTGTTAATCTTTCTAGCTACATATAAAGTGTTATTCATTTTATCACACTTTTTAATTGTGGATTTCATCCCTGTCACTCCTTTTATTTACTAATTAATTTCAAGAAAGCTTCTTTATGAAAATTATTGATGCTTCTAACTGAATATAACTTTTGCGCTTTTCCATATTTAGAAAAATCCATATGGAAAGATATAAAATTTAAACTTTGTTTATGAAAGTAAATTCTTAGAATTATTTCTGTTTCATAGCCATTTAAACCTTTCTCTTTACAAAACTCAATTAACTTTTCTTTATGAGTTGGTAATTCTACTAAGTTTTTCAATCTTTTTGGCATGTTTCATCTTCCTTTACTACTATATAATGCATATATATTGATAACATAGCTCCTAGTATAATACACAAAAAGACACTTATTTCAATACTAGGTATTAATGCTGTAATTAAAAAGAATAAAGTCCAAGTAAATGTTGTACACGTTATAGTGGAATTCAAATGAAAGGTCTCTCCTAAAAATGTTCTAGTAAAAAAGAATCCTACTAAGAAAAATGATAGTTCTATAAAAGCATTATTGAAATATGCTATTACAAAAACTCCTGCTGTTTGTATTAATTGAAGTGGTATTGTTATACCATAAAAAATTATGTTTTCAATTAATTTTTCTAGTTTTGCTGCTCGTTCTTGAGCAAAATATTCTATTGATTCAGTATTATTGAACCAAATACCATTCTTTTTCTTTCTTTTGTTTTTATTACTCTTCTTTATTTCATCTTGCTTATTCATAACTTCCTCCAATTTAATTAATAAATAAAAGCCCCCTGATTATTTTTTTATTATTTAATTAAATTTGTTGCTTTTTTAGCTAGTTTTTTGGCGAATTTGTTTTCTTTTTTGAATTCGCCCCACCATAATAAGCTTTCTGGTCCATCTCCCCACATCTTTTCTCACCCCTTTTCTTTAAGTAAATTTCTTTTACTACAATAATTATTCCTATAATTATGAAGTAATCTACTGATAATAAAGCCCTTGTAAGTCTGTTTAATTCTGTAATATCTATGAATTTTAATTTATATGTATACATGACAGCTTGTGCAATTATATTTATTAACACTGCTCCTATTCCATATAATAAATATTTCCAATTCCTTTTAGAGTATAAATAAGGGAATATAATAAAGAATAAAAATATAAATATTTGAACAGCAATATATCCTATAAATTCTGTAATAATCCAATTTAAAATTAAATATAATATTGCCCATTTAAATAATTTTTTAGTTTCTTTAATTCTAAATATTAGTAACAATATTGCATAAAAATTTAATATGCAAATGATACAATTAGAAAGTACATTAACAGCTTTGACTGTATTTATTTCTTTCAAATTATCATATGTTATTGCATAATGTGGAAATCCTAAACTGTTTAATGCTGTATTGATAACTATCAGGAACACCATTATAATTAACATCCAGACTGCTACTTTAGCAACTTTTTCATTTACTCCTAACCATTTAATAAAATCCTTCATAATACTACTCCTCCTCTATTATACTATAAATAAAATTTTGTGATGCGCAACTTTCGCGCAATTTTTGACATTATTTTCCAATTTTTCTGGTTTTATTCTACCAAATATTGGTAAAAAATAAAAGAGAAACTCTAATTTTTTTCTTTTGAGTTCTCTTTTTTATCAGCTATAATACTGGTTTTTGTAATTATAATGACTATTAGAATAAATAATATTATATATATACATATTCCTAAAACTTTATCATTTATAGCATAAATAATAGAGGCAAAGGCAAATAATATATTCATAGCATAAATGGCTAAAACAGTATTTCTATGAGAAAGTCCTAAATTTAATAATTGATGATGGAGATGGGCTTTATCGGGCATATAAATTGGTTGTTTTTTAATACTTCTTCTTATAATAGCAAATAAAGTATCTAGAATTGGTATTCCTAATAATAAAACTGGAATAAAGAAGGAAGTCATTGTGATAGTTTTAAATCCTAATAATGAGATAGTAGCAATCATAAAGCCTTGAAACATTGAACCAGAATCGCCGGAGAATATTTTAGCGGGATAAAAGTTATGACATAAAAATCCTAAAGAAGCTCCGAGCATAATGAAAGCTAGAGAAACATCTAAACCTCCGTAACTAGCTTTTATAAAAGCAATTATTCCTATGGTTAGATAGAAAATACTACAAGTTCCTGTTGATAAACCATCTAAGCCATCTATTAGATTAATGATATTAACACATCCTAGAATAAATAATATAGTTATTGGATATGCTAATAGTCCAAAATCTAGATGCAGGCTTCCTATAGTTATTTTATCTAAAAGAATTCCTCCATAAAATATTACTATACAAGCTGCAATTAATTGCCCTAAGAGTTTAGTTTTAGCTCCAAGAGGCCTTATATCATCTATTACTCCGACGAGAATAATAATAAATGATCCTATTAAAATAGAGTTCATTTGAATACTTTCTATACCAAAAAGCATATATCCAAATAAAAATGTTAAGAAAATTCCTAAGCCTCCTAATCGGGGCATAGGGGTTTTATGAACTTTTCGTTTATTAGGTATATCCATAGCTCCAATATGTTTTGCTACTTTCTTAATATAAAATGTTATTAAAAAGCTAAAGATAAAACAAGTAAGTATTATTATTAAAATGTGTGAATAATTGCTTAAATCTAACATAAAATCACCTGTTTTAATTATATCATGGATTATTTAAAAAAAATAGATAAACCTAAGATTTATCTATATAATAAAGTTTATCAAGCATGATTCCAGTTCCTTCTGCTACACAAGATAATGGTTCTTCGGCTTTAAAAACCGGTACTTTTAATTCTTCTTCTAGAAGTTCTGGTAAGTTATGAAGCAAGGCTCCTCCTCCGGTTAAAATTATTCCTTTTTCTATTATATCAGCAGATAATTCTGGTGGAGTTTGCTCTAAAACAACTTTAATCATAGAAATTATTTTCTTGATGCTTTCTTTTAAAGCTAATGATATTTCTTCACTAGAGATGGTAATAGTTTTAGGTAAGCCTCCAATCAAGTCTCTACCTTTTATAGACATTTTTTCTTTAGACTTATCTGGTTTTACTGTACCAATAGTTATTTTGATATTTTCAGCAGTTTTTTCTCCAATTAATAATTTATATTTTTCTTTGATGTAATCTATTATATTTTGATCAAAAGTATTTCCAGCTGTTTTAATTGAAGCACTAGTTACAATATTTCCTAAAGAAAGTACTGCTATATCAGTTGTTCCTCCTCCAATATCTACGACCATATTACCAACTGGTTTTCCAATATCTAAACCTGCTCCAATGGCTGCTACTTTTGGTTCTTCTTCAACAAATACTTTTTTGGCTCCTGTTCTTTCGGCTACTTCTTTGATAGCATTTTTTTCTACTTCTGTTATATTGGAAGGACAACAAATTAGTATTCTTGGTTTAGACATTCTTGTTCCTACTTTTATTCTTTTTAAAAAGTGTTCAAGAAGAGCTCTTACCATATCAAAATTTGCTATTACTCCATCTTTCATAGGTCTTATGGCTTTTAATTTTCCTGGAGTTTTACCAAGCATACTATTTGCTTCTTCTCCTACTGCTACAACATTTTTAGTATCCTCATCTATTACGATTACACTTGGTTCATTTAAGACTATTCCTTCGCCTTTTACATATATTAAGACATTTACTGTTCCTAAATCTATTCCAATATCTTTACTAAACATATTAATTTCCTTCGTTGTTTGCAAAGAAATCTTCTGGATTAACTAAAATGTTTTTATTATATAATTCAAAGTGTAAATGATTACCTAAGTCACTACTTATATTATTAGTGCCACTGGTTGCTATTACTTGTCCTTGAGTAACTTGATCTTTTTCTTTTACTTTTACATCATTTACTGATTGATAAACACTAATCATTTCATTATTATGTTCTATTTTAATAGTGGTTCCTACTATGTCATCAGTTGTTACGGAAAGAACTGTTCCATCTGCTATAGCGTTTACTTCAAAAACATTTTCACTAACATAATCTACTCCAGTATTTTGAATATACGTGTTTTCATAATAAATAATAGCGTCTTCTTGAGATTTTTCTTCGGCTTCATAATCATAATAACTTTTGCCTATTTCTACGGTATTATCAGTATAAGGTCTTATGATGTCCATTGGAGTTTGTTCTTCTTCAGTTGATACTGGCATTACGTTATCGGTTAATATTTCATATGAAACATAGTCAAGATTATCGTTATAAGTATCTTCTGCTACAGAAAGAGATTGTGTAACAGCGTATCCTAATAAACATATTAATGCTACTATTGATATTATTATTCCTTGTAATAGATAATATTTAGTGTTTCTTTTTAACATATAAAATCACCTCATTATAAGTTTTTACAAATAATGAGGTTTTATACATATTTTTAAATTATTTTTGAAAGACTAGCACAGTCATATATGAAGTTTGTTACTAAGTAAATTAAAGATAAAGCTAAAAAGAAATAGAATAGTCTTGCTTGAAATATTTTGTTTTTTTTGAAAATTTGATTAATATTTATAGAATCAAGAGCTAAAATTACTAGAGGTGTTATAAAAGCATATAATAGAAATTTAACGAGCATTGTCGTAATCCTTAATTTCTTTTATTCTTCTTTGATATTTTTCATCTTGAAGATGCTTTGAAGATAGGAATGTTTCAATCATTTTTATAGCTTCTTCTTTATTTAAATCTCCTCTTAGGGCTAGAACGTTAGCATTATTGTGTTCTTTAGCTAGTTTGGCATCATTTATGGAATCTATTTTAGCACACATGACATTTTTTACTTTATTGGCGGCGATTGAAATGCCTATTCCTGTACCACAGATGGCTATTCCTAAGTCAGCTTTTTTATCTCTTATAGTTTTTCCTAGTAAAATACCATATTTAGGAAAATCAACGGATTCAGTAGAGTTTGTTCCTAAATCTAGTATTTCATAGTTATTTTTTAAAGTTTTTATTAATTCTTGTTTTAAGTTATATCCTCGATGATCAGATGCTAATGCTATTTTCATAATTTCACCTCTAGTAGTATTATATACTATTTAAAGGCAAAAAAAAAGCGTTTAGCTTTTTAATCCATATTTTTGTCTGAATTTTTCAACATTTCCTGTTAATGTAGCAGTTCCTTGTTTTCCAGTATAGAATGGATGACATTTTGAGCAAATTTCAACATGGATTTCATCTTGATCTGATGTTGACATTGCTTTAAAGCTTTCTCCACATAAACATTTGAATGTTACTTCTTTTTGTTTTTTATGAATATCTTTTTTCATTTCTTCGTCTCCTTCCGCCATGGCATGGGCCATAGTAATAATAATTCTTTAGTAGTATATCAAATTTTAACTTGTTTGGCAAGTTTTTTCTTCTAATTTTATATCAGCTTTAGTATTGGATAATTTTTCTATGATTCCTTCATAGCCTCTTAGAATATGTTCAACGTCATTTATGGTTGTTTTTCCTTTGGCGATTAAGCCAGCGATTATAAGGGCTGCGCCTGCTCTTAGGTCTGTTGCTGTTACTTCTTCACCTTTTAAAGGAGTTATACCATTAATAGTTGCTTCTTGTTCTTTGACGATGATGTCTGCTCCCATTTTATTTAAATAAGGAACGTGCATAAATCTGTTTTCATATATAGTTTCAGTTATCTTAGAGCTTCCTTTACATTGAGTTAAGAATACTGACAATGGTTGTTGAAGGTCTGTTGGAAACCCAGGATAATAGTAGGTATTAACATTTATTCCTTTTAATTTATTGGTTTTTTTACAAATAATAGTATCTTCTGCTACTTGGATATCTGCTCCAGCTTCTTTTAATTTTGATGTTAATGA
This sequence comes from uncultured Mycoplasmatota bacterium, assembly GCA_900551925.1. GTDB lineage: Bacteria > Bacillota_I > Bacilli_A > RF39 > UBA660 > UMGS1449. Next base: position 20,237 of record URXR01000003.1, read on the forward strand.
TTCAATATGTTCAGGAATAACATTGGTGATCTTTAAAGGATTTCCTAAAAGGGCTCCTATTATAGTGTATGTTCCAGCTTCAATTCTATCAGGAATTATTTCAACGAAACCTTTTTTTAGAGTGTCTACTCCTTTTATCTTAATAACACTAGTTCCGGCTCCAGTTATATTTGCTCCCATATTATTTAAGAAAGTAGCAACATTTACTATTTCTGGTTCACGAGCAGCATTTTCTATTATTGTTGTTCCTTCGGCTTTAGTTGCTGCGAGCATAATATTTATAGTGGCTCCTACTGAGGCTACATCTAAATATATTCTATCTCCTTTTAATTTAGGCGCTTTTATTATATATTTATCTCCATCAATTTTAATAGTGGCTCCTAATTTTTTAAAACCTTCTAGGTGTAAATTTATAGGTCTTGATCCTATTTTACATCCTCCAGGGAAATACATTTCAACATATTTATATTTAGCAAGTAAAGCTCCCATAAAATAATATGATGCTCTTAATTTACTAGAAATTTTTTCAGGAATTACTTTATTTTCCATATTTTTAGAACTAATAATCATAGTTTCTGTTGCTCTTTTAACATCTATATTTAAAAATTTTAGAATTTCTTCTAAAGCATCTATATCAGAAATTTCAGGAACATTACATAAGGTTACTTCTTCATCGGATAAAATAGCAGCAGGTATAATGGCTACTGCAGCATTTTTAGCACCACTTATTCTAATTGTTCCTTCTAAATCTTTATTTCCATTTATGATAATCTTCTTCATATTACATACCTCAAATCTTTTCTATAGTAATATATGCCTAGAACATATATTAGTTCCTATTGGCTTGTATAGATATAATATCATTTTTTTTAATTATTTTCAACATAGTTAAAGATTTGAAGTAATTTTTTTAATAGAAAATATTACCAATTTATTAGATATTGGTATTTTTATACTTATATAGTATTTTTTAAAACATCTCTATTAATTCTTTTAACTCTTTTACTACTTTATAGCCTTTACCATTACCTTTTAGACTAAATCTTACAGGAATACCTTCTTCTTTTTCCCATTCTCTTAAGTTACCAGCATAGTCATCTACTAAAATGGCTCCTTTAGTATGAATCATTTTAGTTTTAGAAATTTCTTTAGGACAAGGAATAATAGTAATATCTTGGAAATACTTTCTGATATATTTTATTTTTAAGGTTGCTTCATTTAAAGAGTTAACATGAGTTAAAATAGCTAAATTGAATTTATTACTGGCTATTATTTTAGTAATGTCTTCGATGGCATCATTTATGATGTTTTCATCTATTAAAAGTTTTTCCCAAGGGTAATTTGCATAAAATTTGCGTTCTTCTTCTGGGGAAATATTGTTTTGTTCTTTTTCTTTTGATAAAGGAGTTAAGGTGTCTAAAATCACTCCGTCAAAATCTATGTATAAGTTTAATCTATCCATAAAGCCTCCTTTTTTTATTCTATTATAATAATATATGAAAAGCAAGATAAGTTTTGTGCTTATCTTGCTTTAAATTATTTTACTTTTTTATAAATTCCTGTATATTTATAACCTTGATCAATTAGTGTTTGATCGTTTTTACTATAAGACCAAGCTTCATATGTTTTAGTCTCATCATAAGCTTCTTGAATTATAGTACGTGTTTTCTTATGATAGTAATATGTCTTAGTTTGAACTCTATCTACTCCATATCCTACGATTTCATCTACTGTTAAATATATAGGTATTTGTTTTTTAACTACTGTTTTACATACAGCTCTTAAGTCTGAGGCTGTATCAGAAGTTGTAGTAGTAGATGAAGCACTTCTTGTGTATTTATGGAATTTATATTTTGGTGTTACGTCACATACTGTACCACAATCTTCATAACTCATTCCAGCGAAAACATATTTTACGCTAGAACTACTATCAAGAACTGTAGATGAAACTACTGTTCCAGCATATTGCCATCCACCACTGTTAGTAATGTATGTTGTATTAGTTGTTTGATCTATAAAGTATTCATATTCTCCACAGGCATATTTTGTGTATGAACCCATTTGTCTTACAACTTGTTGCCAAATTGGTTTTGATTTATTAGTTTTGTAGGTTGTAGTTAATTTATATCCTACTTTTTCATACCAAACTGTATCATGTTTACCCCAATCGATGTTGTTGTTGTTTGGATCGTATTCTATATTAGCTGACCAATCTGACCATTTGCTATATTCAGCATCATGGTGAATAGTGACTTTTTTACGATATAAGTATTTATATACTGGATCCTCAGGATCTGGTTTTGGATCTGGATCTGGTTTTGGATCTGGTTTATCTGGTACTATTATTTCTGTTACTTTATTAACAGTTTTGTTAATTGTTGTTGTTATTTTCTTAAAGAAATTAGAAACTTTAGAACCTCCTCCAGAAGATCCTGCTGCTACTGTTTGTTTAGTACTTTCTTGTTTTTCACAAATGTCATTTAAACAATAGTCATAACATCCTAAGTAAACTACTATGTAATCTTCTTCATCACCACATTTTAAGTTTACTTTCATCTTGTATTCATCTTTAAGTCTAGTGATTTCAACGTATGAGTCATCAGTATCACACATTTCACCATTTTTATCTTTTATTTCAAGTAACAATTTCATTTCTAACATTTCCCCAAGGGTTAATTTTTTAGTATCCCCTTCTTTTTGAGGTAATCTGTCAGTAGTATAATATGCTATTGCTACTTCTTTCATAGTATTTAGGTTTTCTTGGAAAATTCTATCATAGAATGGATTTAAAGCATCACTTAATGAATCATTTAGACCAGATTTAGTTGGAAATAACCATAGTAATATAAATATGAATAAAGCGGCACATAAGAACCCTATTAAAAATCTTTTAATATAATGACTTAATGGTTTTTTATAATATGGCATGTTATTATAATCATTATAATAACCATTATTCATGTTGTTATAGCCATTATTATAAGGATTGTTATATCCATTGTTCATGTTGTTATAATAATCATTGTTATTGTTTGGATATTGATTCATATTATTAAATTGATTATTATTATTCATATTTTCATTATTGTTCATATTATTAAAATCATTATTATTTGGATTGTTATTCATATTAAAACCCCCTTTTATATTAGACTACGGCTCCGTAACTTCTTACTTTTGATGTTGATATTGCTTCTGTTTCGTAAGTTACTCCGTCTCTTTCTATGGTCATTACTTGTTTAGTTTCAGTTGGTGCTGTTGTTGATTGAGTTTCTGGGAACCATTCTTCTATTACTGGTGGTTCTTCAGTTGGTACTGTTTCAGGTTCAGTTGGTGTTGTTGGATTGGTTGGTTTAGTATTTTCTGTTGTTGGATCTTCAGGGACAAATGTATCTTCAGTTTTATCTTCTTCTTTTACTTGGTCTTCATAAGTTTGTTTTGCATGTTGATAGCCTTCTCTGTAACCTTGTTGATAAGCAGCAGATCCTGAACTTGTGGTGCTTGATCCCCCATTTACAAAGGCTAATTGTCCAGCTTTATAACCAGCAGCTCTATCTTGAGCATCTTTATTACCTTGTTCTTTGCTGTCATCAGTCATTTCATCAAATTTGGAATCTACTTCGTCTTCAGCTTTTTTAACTGCTTCTTCTCCAAATATTTTTACAGCTTCTGCTCTACTTACTTTTCTAGTTGTAGTAGTAGTTTTAGTTGTTGTTCTTACTACATAGTCTCCACCAGCTGTTATGCCAAGGTTACCAATTATTGTTTGAACCATATCTTTTCCTTTAGCTGTTGTACTTGGATCAAAGTCTGTTCTATCATAACCTTTTAATCTTTTAGCATCTATAGCAGCAAGAGCTTCGTTAATTAAAGCTTGTTTTTCAAGATTTATTTCATTATCTTCAGCTGCAAATCTTTTACTGTCTTTAGCAGCGTCATTAATAAGTCCACTTAACTGACTACCATCAGTCTTAGCTGCATATTGATAGTTTTCTAAGGTTTCTCCAGTCATTTGCGCTAAGGCTGCGGCTAGACCTGGTTGACCAAAAGCAACTTCTGATTGTAATTCTGGATTTGAACCTCTGTTACTATATATTTCATTTAACATAGCAAGAAATTCTGGTGTAGCCATATTTAAATTGTTTAAAGTCTCTTGAGTATGATTTTGAATTTCAATTTGTTTATCTTTCAACTCTTTTGTTTTAAATAAACTATCAATTTCTTGAACGTCTCTTGAACCTTGACTAAGATTATTAAGGGCTGCTTGACCAGTGAAATAGTTACATCTTATTTCTTCAGCATTTTCTAATAAAGTTTTCTTACTGTTTTGAGAATTATAAACATCTGAGATTGCTGCTAATTCTTCAGCTTCAATGTAAGACACTTTACCTTTAGCATCAGGATTTGCTATAGCTACTTTATTAATATCTTCGTGTAAATCATCAATTTCTTCTAGTTTTTTTACTAGATTTTTACCATTATCATATTTTATTAGTTTTTGATAAATTGATTTTAGTGTTTGGTCTTCTTCTTTTATAGTATAATTTTCGCTATTTTTATCATCTGCAGATACTTTTGTTACAGTTGGAGCTATTTTGCCTAAAACAGCATCTGCTATTCCGGTTGGGATAGTTGTTAATGCCATTGTTGCTGCTATTACAAATGCTGCTATTTTTTTGTTTCTTTTATGATTTATTTTTTGTTTTAAGTAATCATCAGCTGTTTTTACATTTTCTACTTTTTGTTTCTTTTTCTTGATGTCTTTATTAGTATAAAGTGAGTAAAAATCAATATTGTGTTTTGTTTTTAAAGTATTGTGAGTTCTTTTAAAACAATCTACAATATTTTCATCGCTTCTTTGAATAAATACTTCTCCAAATGCTTCAAACCCTTTAATTATTTTTTCTCCAGTTGTTTCGTTTGCTTCATAGATTACAGTTATTTTATCTTTACTTTTTTTCATAATAAAATTCCCCCTTCTAACCTGGATTGGCATTATTATAACATTTTAGTCGAAAAATGTCAAACATTTTATATACTTTTTAAGGTTTTTTTATAAATAAATGTAAAAAGAAATGTTTTTTACACTTCTCTTGTTAATTATATTCTCTTGTTATAGTATTATTATCTTATTTTTAAAAGAACGGCAGTGGTATTATCTTTGCCACCTTTTATTTCACTATAGTAATTAGGATTATGTTTATTTATTGGATCGCAATAGCTATTTGTTTCTAAAGCTTTTTCTACTATTTCTTTAGCGATATTCTCTTCTTTTGAAGTTTTTATTGTTTGTTCTATCTCTTCTTTTGATAAGCAATCTGTTACTCCATCTGATGCTATTAGGATTTGATCATAACTATTTGGTATAGCTTTAGTTCTTACTTCTAGATGTGGAATTCCAAATGAATTAGTTATTTCGTTTGATCTTCTATGAAATCTCATTAAGTCTTCTGTTTCAATAAGTTCCATATCGTAAAGTTCTTGAACAGTTGAATCATCTTTTGTTTCTTGTTTTAAACCTTTTTTAGAGTAGGTATAAACTCTTGAGTCTCCGGCATTAAATATAATTGTTTCATCTTGAAGTTTTATGGCCATACTTAAAGTTGTTCCGCCAAGGTTGGTTTTTACTATTTCTTGGTTTATTCTATATAATTTATCTTCCATTATTTGGGCAATACAGTTGGAATCTTCTAAATATTTTTCTGGTATCATTTCAAAAAATGGAATTATTTCTTTTAATAGATAATTACTAGCTTGTTCTCCGCCAGCTCTTCCTCCAACACCATCTGCTACAGCAAGAAGTTTTATGTTGCTATTTTTTGGATGTTCTAATATTAAGTAGGAATCTTCTTGATTAGTTCTTATTTTTCCAACATTTGAGGCTCCTTGAAGTGATTTTCCTAGAGTATAAGAGCTATTTTGCAAGGTTATTTGAGTTCCATCAAGAACAATATCTCTACAAGTTTGATAATATTTTAAATTTTTTATAGTAGATTTTGTTTCTTTTTTAGGATAATAAATGAATTTGATATTTCCAGGTTTATATATATCTTTTAACATAACTTGGTATTGATTGTATATTTCTTCGGCTGCATGTTTAAAAAACTCTTCGATATCTTCTTGTTCTTGACGAGTGAATTTTAAATCTCCTACTAGGATACCCATAATATCTTTATAATCTGATTTTTTATCTTTTTCTATATATAGTGTTACTGTCATCATAATTATAACCCCCTTTGTTTATGGGCTAGATTATAGCACAATTATCGTATTTTGTCAATATTTAGGGGTTTTTTTTAGTATTATTGCAATAAAAAAAAGGATATTCGCTATCCTATAAATTTTTCAAATAGTTCTTTTACATAAAGACTATATTCAATATCATCTTGATTAGTATCTTCAGCTTCTAACTGGCAAAGAGGAGGAAATAGAACACACCACCAATTATCGCCTTTTCCTTCTCCTAGAGTTATTAAAAGAGATTCATAATTTCCAGCTTCATATTTTACTCCTTTATATTTTTTTTCGGGAAAATAATGATAGCCATAATCGACATTGAAATCAGTATTTTTATCTTCATTAGTTAAGACTTCTTTTACTACTTGTTCATATTTATTTAAATTAGTTGTTAATATCTTTCTAGATGTTTCAATATCTTTTGACTCTTTTAAATCATTTTCTACTTCTAATTCTATATTAGTTTTTACTTGTTTTTTTAAGAATTGATCTTTAATACTGTTACTATTAGGGATTATTCTTATTCTGATAGCTTCATCTGGTATTATATAGTAATCTTCTTGATAAGTATTAGCTACCATAAATAGTACTAGTACTGCTAAAATTAAAAGAATAAGTCTTTTCATTTTTATCACCTGTATATTTAATGAGACTTATTCTTAATTTTTATTCATTTTTTTGATATAGAATAAATATATCTGTCATAACCATTATAGTCTTTTTTTATTATAACTTTATCGTTTGGTAGTTCTTTAGTTATGATTTTTTTAATTTTTTCTCCTTGATTTTCTCCAATTTCAAAGGCTATGATGTGTTCTTTATTGATAATATTTTTAATATCTTTTATTATTTCTTTATAATATTTTAAACCATCTTTACCTCCAAAAAGGGCTAAATGTGGTTCATTTTTATTTACTTTTTCTTCTACCTTTTTAGAATTTTCTTCTATATAGGGAGGATTACTTATTATTACATCAAATTTTTGATTTATATTTTTATATAGATAGGTTTTTTGGAAGTTTACATTTGTTTTATGAATTTTTTGATTCTTTTTAGCTATTTTTAAGGCTTTTTTTGATATATCTGTTGCTAGTATAGAAGAGTTTTTTAGTTTATTATTTAAAGTTATTGCTATTATTCCAGAACCTGTTCCGATATCGAGAATTGTTACTTTTTTATTTTTAAAGTGCTCTTTTATTAGATTTAGAGTCTCCTCAATTAGATATTCGGTTTCTGGTCTTGGAATTAGGACATTTTTATTTAGATAAAATTCTTCTCCATAAAAGTTGGTTTTTTTTAAAATATATTGAATAGGAAGATTTTTGTTTATTTTTTTTTCTATTTTTTGATACTTTTTTTGTTCTTTTGGTGTTAATTTTTTTTCTTTGTTTAATAGTATTTCTGGCATAGATAGATTTAAAACTTGCTCTAAGGCAAGTTTTTTTTCGTTTACATTATCTCCGGTTAGGATATCTTTAATCTTCATTACCAGCTAAAGCTCTTTTTTGATCTTCAGTTATAAGACTTTCTATTATTTCATCTAAATCTCCTTCGATGATACGATCTAATTTATTTAGAGTTAGCCCTATACGATGATCTGTTACTCTATTTTGAGGATAATTATAAGTTCTTATTTTTTCTGATCTATCTCCAGTTCCTATTTTTGATTTTCTTTCTATACCTTGTTCTTCTTCTTGTTTTCTTTTAGTTTCTTCATAAATTTTGGATTTTAAAATTTGGAGAGCTTTTTCTTTATTTTGAAGCTGACTTCTTTCATTTTGACAAGTTACTACTATGCCAGTGGGAATATGAGTCATACGAACAGCAGAGTCAGTAGTATTTACTGATTGTCCTCCAGCACCGCCACTTCGATAGACATCTACTTTGATATCTTCTGGTTTTATATCTATTTCAATATTTTCTTCTTCGGGCATTATTATTACTGTAGCAGTTGAAGTGTGGATTCTACCTCCTGATTCAGTTTGAGGTATTCTTTGGACTCTGTGGGCTCCACTTTCATATTTTAATTTGGAGTAAACTCGATCTCCTTTGATTAAACATTCAATTTGTGAAAAGCCTCCACTTGAAGATTCTTCAGCATTGGTTATTTCAACTTTCCAACCTTGTTTTTCAGCATAGCGCTCATACATGCGAAATAAATCTCCGGCAAAGATATTAGCTTCATCTCCTCCGGCTGCGCCACGAATTTCCATGATAACGTTCTTTTCATCATTCGGATCTTGAGGAAGGAGAAGCACTTCAAGAGCATGTTCTAACTCTTCTTTTTTAGATTCTAGCGATTTCAATTCTTCTTCAGCGATATCTTTTAATTCAGCATCTTTTAACAATTCTTTATCTTCTTCAATAGACTTTAATACCTGTTTATACTCGTTATATTTATTAACAGTTTCTTCTAGAGCGCTTTGTTCTTTAGATAATTTTGTTAATAACTCTATATTATTTAAAGTTTCAGGCTTAGTTAATTCTTCTTTTAACTCATTATATTTTTTACTAATTGCTTCTAATCTTTCTATCATATTAATAGCTCCTAATTAATTTTGATCTAAATCTTCTTCGTCGACAATAACTAAATTCTTGTATTCTTCAGCGACATCCCCAGAATCTTCTTCAGAATCATCAGAATAAATATCTTCATTTTCTTCTGGTGTTTCTGGAATATCATCATATTCTTCTTCAATTTCTTCTTCATAATCTTCAAGATCATCTTCAATAGCGAAATTCTGAGTTTTATGATTAGATTTTAAATCCCAAGTACCATCTTCTAAAAGGATAAATCTCTTATCATTGGTTAACGCTGTATAAAATTCTCCTATTTTACTTTCTAAAGTTTGTTTAGGAAGTCCTAACATATCTACTATTTTGGTAAATAAATCAAGAGTTGTTGCTTGGGGACTTTCTTTTAACAACATATTAGTAATATCATTATATGACATTAATTCTAGTTCTTCTTTAGTTAATTTCTTAGACATATCATTACATCCTTTCTTTTAAACATTATATGCTCTTTTAATGTATTGTTTCGTGCTTTATGTCTAGAGAAAATTTGGTTTCCTCTATCTGATAATTAATCATAACTTGTTTATTACTATTAGTCAACGATAAAATTGTGAAATTATTATAAAATTTTTGAGGAATATATGTTAAAGCATAACTAATAGTTTTATTTTTAAAATCTATAATAATTTCATAGTCGTTATTTCGTCTTGTTAAAATAAGATTTTTATAATCAAAAATAAGATTGGTATCATTATCTTGTACTGTTAATATATCGTTATCTATTATACCTTCTTTTTCTATTTTATAATCATTAATATTAATTTTTGCTTTTACTTTGATCATAATTACCTCATTTCCAGGAGCATTATAGCATATTTTTGTTAACTTTTACATAATTTTTATATTTTTTTTCATACTAATCTTTAGAAAAAGGTGTTTTTTATGAAAAAAGGACAAAAAATAGTAAAAATAGGAGTTATTACTCTTTTAATTTTAATTGGAATTTTTATTTTATTTAATTTAATTGGTTTTTTATATGCTTATATTACTCCGAAACTTGACATAAGTAGTGCCAATGCTTTTTCAGTATACGATAATAAAGGTAGTTTGGTGTTTCAAGGTAATGGTAATGATTCTTGGGTTAGCTTAGATAAGATGAATGATAATATTATAAATGCTACTTTAAGTGTTGAAGATAAGAATTTTTATAGGCATTGGGGTTTTGACTTTCCAAGAATAGGGGCAGCTTTTTTAGCTAATATTTCCTCTGGGGAAATAGTGCAGGGGGCTTCTACTATTACTCAGCAATATGCTAAAAACTTATTTTTAGATTTTGAACAGTCTTGGACTAGGAAATGGAAAGAGATGTGGCTTACTTATGAACTTGAAGCTCATTATACTAAGGATGAAATTTTAGAAGGGTACTTAAATAGTATCAATTATGGGCATGGTATGTATGGAATAAGTAATGCCAGTAAATATTATTTTGATAAAGAAGTAGGGGAGTTATCGCTTGCGGAGGCTTCAATACTAGTGGGTATTCCTAATAGTCCTTCGGATTATTCTCCTATTGATAATTATGAAATGGCTAAAAAAAGACAAAAAGTGGTATTAGAGAGAATGTATAATAATGGTTATATTACAAAGAAGGAGATGGATATTGCTTATAAGACTAAACTTAATTTTAAAAATGATAGTTTTGATAATGAGCTTACTTCTTTAATTTATTATAATGATGCTGTTATGAATGAACTTGAAGAGATTGGTACTATTCCTAGTAGTTATTTAGATACTGGTAATATTAAAATATATACTACTTTAGATATAGAAGCTCAAAAATCTTTAGAGGCAGGTCTTAGTGAAATTGCTATTAATGATGAAATAGAGACTTCTAAAATCATGATGGATCCAGATGATGGCGCAATTATTGCTTTAATTGGTGGTCTTAATTATGGTGAAAGCCAGTTTAATAGGGTAATTAACTCTTATAGGCAACCTGGTTCTACAGTAAAACCTTTTCTATATTACAGAGCATTAGAAAATGGTTTTACTCCCAGTACGACATTTTTTAGTAAAGAAACGAGTTTTTATTTTGATAATAAGGAAACTTATACTCCTGCTAATTCTGGTAATATTTATGCCAATAAAGAGATTTCGCTAGCAGCAGCGATGGCTTATTCTGATAATATTTATGCTGTTAAAACTCATTTGTTTTTAGGGGAGTTTGAACTTTATAATACTCTTAGAAAAGTAGGTATTACTTCGAAAATGGAAAAATCTCCTTCGCTTACTTTAGGCACTTATGAAGTTAGTATTATTGAGCTGGCTAGAGCCTATTCAGCTTTAGCTAATAGTGGCCATAAGGTAGAGCCTCATTTAATAACAAAGGTTGTTGATAAAAATGATAATGTTTTATATGAATATAAAGAGGAAGAAGAGGAAGTGGTTTTAAATAGTGATATTACTTTTATGATTAGTGAACTTTTAACTACAACTTATGATACTAATTTAATTGATTATACTTATCCAACTTGTATAAATATGGTCGATAGAATAACTAATAAATATGCGATAAAAAGTGGCAGTACTGATACTGATGCTTGGGTTATTGGATATACTCCTGAAGTAGTATTTGCATCTTGGGCTGGATATGATGATAATAAAGAAATTTCAACAGAAGTAGTTAGTGCTAATAAAGATTCGTGGATTACTAGCATGGAAAAGTATTTTGAAACTAATGACGCTACTTGGTATGATGTTCCAAATAATGTAGTAGGGGTGTTAGTTAATCCAATTACTGGTAATGTTGTTAGTAACTCTAATGAGAAAAAGAAAATTTTATATTATTTAAAAGGAACTGAGCCTTATATAAAGGAGGATAGTGATGATTAGAAGAGAAGAGGATTCTATTAACAAAGAGTATCTTTATTATTTAATGAATGATTTGGGGCTTTTAAATGATTACGATTTAAATGAAATAGGTATTACTTATGAAGAATATCATAATCCTAATGAAGAAGTTTTAGATAAAATAACTGATTACAGAAATAAAAAAAAGAGAGATAATTAATCCTGATTGGAAATTATTTCTCTTTTTTATACTTTTACATAATCTGAAGCAGAGTAATTACTAAATATTTTCTTACCATTTACTATTCGATAAGCTTTTACTTTATAATATGTACTTGTTCCTTTTCTTAAACCATAACTTGTTGTAGTACTTAAACTTCTGGTACTTTTGACATAATAATATTTTTTAGTCGTGCTGTTATATTTATAGATGTTATATCCTGTTGCACCACTTACTTTACTCCATCTTATTCTTGCTACTCCACTTCTATATTTATCTGCTCTTACATTTTTTGGAGTGCTTGGTATGGGTTTAAAACTTATTACTTTACTAAATGGTCCATATACTTTTTTACCACTTACTACTCGGTAGGCTCTTATTTTATAATATGCTGTCTTTCCTGTTGTTAAGCCTGTCCTAGCATAAGCATAGTTGTTCTTAGTATATCCTAAGGAATAATATTTTCCTGTTATACTGCTTAATTTATATATTTGATATCCTGTTGCTCCCGATACTTTACTATAGCTTAAATACCCACTTTTATATCCTGTCGATGAGCCTTTCCCATTTGATGGAATATTTAACATAGCTTTTCCACTTACTACATTGGAAAGTGGTCCATATTCTTTCTTATTTTCTACTATTTTATAAGCTCTTATTTTGTAATATACTGTTTTTCCTGTTATTACTCCGTTTCTTGCTGTTACATAATTTTTTGTTATGTGTCCTAGTGATACATAATTGTTACTAGTATTACTCTTTTTATATATTTGATAACCATCTGCTCCATTTACTTTATTCCAGCTTATATATAACGACCTATAATCTAATGAAGAAGCTTTTAATCCAATTGGTTTGGTTAAGATTATTTCTTCTTTTTCATCTTCTGGTTCTTTTATTTCTTGTTCTATTTCTTTTTCTATAGAGTTTTCTCCGTATATTTTTTCTCCCTCTATTTTTATATATGGTTTTACATATATTTTGGTTTTAGAATTATCTTTAAAATTATGATTTATAGTAGTATTTAAATCTGTTGTATCTTTTACAAGGTCATAATCTTTTGAACTATTATTATATTTATATATTTCATATCCTGTTAAAACTCCAGTTGTTTTAGTTACTTTTACATTAATAGTGCTATTATCTTTTATACTTAATTCTAAAGTTACTTTTGGAAGCTCTATAAAGCTTGGAGTTAAAACTATATCTTTATTAGGAGTATAAGACTCTCCTCCTTCTCCTACTTTGGTAGTTCCATTATACCACCCTTCAAAGTAATAACCTTCTTTTTTAGGATTAGGTAAGGTTATACTGCTAGCAGTCCATTTAGCATAAATAGTATGAGCTGTTGTAGTTTTTAAAGTAGTATTATTGGTAATTTTTGTTGCATAATTTTTATCTAGATACCAACCTGCAAAGGTATTTTTACTTATTACTTCTTGATTTTCAAAATTTTCTTCATCTTGATAATCAAAAGTTACTTTATATCCTTCTTTAGTTGGAGTATCTAAATTTCTATAAGTATTATAGGCTACATAGTTTATATCTTTTCCTGTTCCTCCATTGTAATCATATTTTATGGTAGTACCATAGGCTTTGGTTGGTCTTAGGACCCAAAATAAATCTCTAGAATAGATGTTTGCATATTTTTGGAAACCGGTTTTCCCGGATGTAGCATTTTTATCATAGGTTTCTATTCCATTTTTAGTAAATTTTATAAAAATAGGGTAACCAGTAAAATCTTGTCCGTAGTACATGAAGGTAGTTACTTTGGTTAGATTATCTGATAAATAGAAAACAATATCTCCAAATTCTAAATCATTCATTCCTGGTCCAGCGCTAAAATTATTATTTCTAACTCTTAAAAGACTTTCTCTATCACCATTATCATTTCCTCTTAGAATTCTACCTCCATATAATCCTGGTACGAGCATGTTATTTATTAATTTTTGATTTCCAGTTAAATTACTTATTTCACTTGCTGTTTTTTTATAATAAATTGTTTTGGTTTCCGTTAAAGCTTTGACTGATTTTTTATTAAATAGAGCTGTTATCATATCTCCGGTAGAACTGCCTCCTGCTCTTAAATAACCAATATCTATTCCAAGAGCATTATAATACAGCATTTTGATAAATTCTCCTTCTGCTAAGGTTATTTTAGTAGTAAGAGTATCTAAATCTTTTTTATAGTTATTAGTAATATAGACTCCATTATGAACTATTTTTCCTTCTTCAAATTTTTTTATAAATTTATCTACTTCGTTTTTTAATAAATCTATGTTTGTTCCATTAATAGTAGGATTAACTAAAGTTGTCATTTCTCCCATTTGTAAAGTGTTATTGTTAGAGGTTGTTATTTTCATACCTTCATTTACTATTTTTCCACTTCCTGTTGGTGTTACTTCATAACTATATATGTAAGTTGGATTAGAAGCACTGTAAACATTGGTAGTAGAAGTACTGTTGGGCTCTAATTCTGAAACATTCCAAGTTAAGGTTTTTGTATTTTGGTCATAGATACAATTATTAGTGCAACTTCCGGGAACATAGGTAGTATTAGTAGGAATTTTAGCAGTTATTTTTAAATTTTGATATTTATATGTATCACTAGTTTTAGAATATTTCCATTCATAGCCTACGTTTTCACAGCCACTTTTAGTATAATAAGTTCCTCGATCACAGTAACTATAGTTAGCTTTATTTTGAATTCTTAAGTTGTAAGTTATAGTATCTCCAATATTAACGGAATTGTATTTACCAATAGTATTTGATAAATTTTCAGAGTTATTATATTCTTTATCTATTTCGGCATATTGTTCTAATTTTAATCTTGATAGTTCACTTCTTGCTATAGCATTATCTAAAAGATTAGTATCTACTGCTTTAGCAAGAGAACTAGTTCCAGTTGGAATCGTACAATTATTGCCATCACAAAATTCATTTATGGGACGCTCAACAGAGACTTTATAAGCTATTTTGGTATCTGTTTCAGTTAGTATATAAAGAGGTAAACGTTTATCAATTAGATCATAGCGAACACTGTAAGTATCATTTCCTGGTGATTTCATAGTACCATCATCATTATAAGTATAATCATAACCTGATGAATGAATAATTCCTTTTTCATTGGGATTTATGGCACCTCCGACATAAATCATAACATGTCCAGAGTTTCCTGAGACTGTACCATCATCGTTTTTGGTTCTAAAACTATAGGTTATAATATCTCCAGGTTGCAATACTTGCTCTAGTTCTTCAAGCATAACTTCGCTTTTGCCATTTATTTCTTTTCTTACGTCTTCTACAGTTGTTCCAGTAGCTTCGAAATAGTAAACAGCTTGTGTTTTATTAGTGGTGCTGTTATTTAGATAAGCTCCTGTTTTACTGCTAATATTATTGGCATTGGTATTTTTATCTTTTATTTTTTTAGAAATATTAGCATAATACATACCATCTGGTTCTAGACCAGTTTTGGTTACCATTTCTTGAAATAAGCTTTGGTTTTGTTTAGTAGTATAAAATACATCTTTATAAGTATTAATATTAGAAGTTGTCATGTTATAGTAGCCATATTTTTTACCTTGTTTAAAATAAGAGTATCTAGCATTTTGATAGTGATTGGAAAAGTCGTATCCTAAAGCATTTTTATATACTATATAAGCAAAGCTACTACAATCTATAAAATAGCGATTAGTTCTATTTACATCTTCTGGGGCATGGGCTGTGCTACGCCAAGCATAGGTTCCTCCGACTAGAGTTTTAGAATAACCATAACCTTTGTCTTTTAAATACTGGCTATAGTCAGAATAAAGATTGTTGTAATAATAGCTTAGTGAGGTTGCTACGACCATATCTTGCATTTCTTGTCTAGTGAAGGTTTTAGAAGTATCTACTGCGTATGAACTTCTGATTAAGGGAATTATTAACAAAAATGTTAATATTCCTACTATAGCAATTTCGTTTTTTATTTTAATACTCTTCATATAAACCTCACACCTATTATCGTATAGTTCGATTATACAAAATGGACATAAAAAAAGCAAGAAATAGCTTTGTAATTTAGATTTTTCTTGCTTTTCTATGTCAATTTAATATTTCTACTTCTTGACCAGACTTTATACCAAAAGCATTGGCATCATCTGTATCAATGTGCATTTCATAATAAGATTTTTCACTTTCTTTAATCATCACATTATCAAATATACCGCCTTTTTCACCAGGAATTTTTACAGAGTAACTATCTTTTAATAAATTATAATTTTTTCTTTCTTCTTTAGTTATATGAATGTGTCTATCTGCTAGTATACAAGCGGGTCTTTCTATTTTTCCTTTTTCGGTTTCGATAGTTATTACAGAAGCTCCTTTTAAATCTCCTGAAGCTCTTACAGGAGGATTTAATTTTAAAGCATAAGCATCTGTTCTAGATATTTCTACTTGAGTATAGTTTCTAGCCGGTCCAATCAATCTAACATTTTCTATTTTTCTATCACCATTTCTGATAGTGGCAGTTTTAGTTGAGGCAAATTGTCCTGGTTGATTAATAGGCCTTAAAACTTCCATAGGTTCATCATATAATAGGTTATAATCTTCTTCAGTTAAGTGAAAATGTCTTACTGATATTCCAACAGTTACTTTCATTTCTTATCACCTTTTTCATTATACATCTTTTTTAATCTTTTTGAAAGTATAATATTACTTTGTTTACATATATTTTAGGGAAAGGATGATGTTAATGAATAATAGTTATTTTAATCCAAATATTCCTAATAATAATGTTACTAGCGATTTTAATACTTCTAGTTTTCCTCCAAGTATTTCTAGTGATTTACCTTTAGAACAATCATATGTAGAAAACATTTTAAGAATGAACAAAGGAAAAGTAGCAAGTTTTTATATGACTTTTCCTGATTCAAATGAATGGCGTGACCGTATTTTTACAGGAGTAATTGAACAGGCTGCTAGAGATCACATAGTTATTAGTGATCCCAAAACAGGAAAATGGTATCTTTTATTATCGATATATTTGGATTTTGTAGTATTTGATGAAGATATTAATTATAAAGTTATTTAGAGATTTTATTTTTAAATTCTCTTTTTTTATGTTATAATTAATTAGGTAAAGATAGGTGATATGATGTTATATATTATTGGTATTATAATTCTCATATTATTAGTAGGAGGATTTATTATTTTTTTGAAAGTTTCTAAACTTAATGATATAAAAAAAGCTTTAGATATTTGTGCTTCTAATATTAATGAGTTTTTAAATAAAAAACTAGAACTTATAAGTATTTTACTTAAGGATATTGATAATAAAAAAATTAAAAAAGATTTTTCTTATAGCGATGATTTTAATATATATGAAAAAGAAGAAGCACTTTTTAATGTAAGTTGGAATATTTATAAATATATTAAAGATAATAATATTACTAAACTTAAAGATAAAGCTAAAGAGTTGAATGTTTTAGAAGAGAATTTAGATGGACTTAAAGATTTCTATAATGCAAATGTATTAAATTATAATGAGGTTTTTTTGAAGAAATCGTTTAATAAAATATTTAGAATATTTAAATTTGGAGATTATAAGTCTTTTAAGATTAGAAAATTAGAGGAATATGAAATTTTTAAAAATTAAATTGTTGAATATAAAAAAAGTTATAAGCAATTAGTTTATAACTTTTTTAGTTTATATTAAATTTTTCTTTATCGTAATAGTAGTTATGAAGTATTTCTTCTTCTGTTAAAGCCTTAGTATAAATTCTAGCACTATAAACATTCATATTGGCATAGCTTGCTGTATATGAACTTGTTGCTATTTGAGCTTTATTAATTCCTACATTACCTATACTCGATGAATTAGAATATGTTCCTGAAATAGAACTCATACTATCTATATAAACGCCATTTAAATAAGTTTTTACTAATTTTGAAGTACTATCATTTACATAAGTTAAATTTATAATGTCAGTTGGATAATCAAATACTTTAAAAGCAGTTTCAACTTCATTTATAGCAGTCCTAGTATAACCTCTTATATTTACTTTACCTGCAGTATTTGTATTCCAAAAAATAGCCATTCCACCATATCTAGCTCCTCCGAATAAAACTCCTGAATTTCCATTAGTCCCAGAATAAGGAACACTATTTATTTTTAAAATAATTTCTAAAGTTCTATTACTTTCTGCTGGTAAAAGAGTTGAAGTTAAAACATTAGAAAGCACTGTATCATTTACTCCATCAAATGATAAATATTCATCATACCAAGTTGCCCCACTTACTGTTCCATTGTACCCAGTTCCGCTTAAATCTTTCCACGTTGTTGAAGTATAATTTTTTGTTGTTCCTGTATTAGCGTAACCATCATACCATAGTACTAAATTATCTTGGACATATCCATTATAAGCATCAGTATAGGCATTTATTCTATGTCCATTACTAGTTTCAATACTTGCTTCATCTATTATTTCTGTAAAGTCTTTATTATCACTACTTACTGAAGTTACATTATCATAATATCTTCTTTGGTCTCCAAAATAATTCCACACTGCTAGCTCATCTAAATCATATGTAGCTCCCAAATCTACTGTTATACATTGATTTGCACTATAAGATGTTGGTCTTGCGTAATTAGAATATGTTATATCTCCATCTGTTATTCTTGAATAAGGATAAGAAGCACTTTCTGAAGTTGTTCCTGTTACACCTTTTCCTTTGGCTATGTTTACTCCATCTTTTATTGCTTGAACTTCTAACCAATGATTACTATTTCCATAACTACTATAATTAGTACAATTCTTAATATATCTTACATTATCCAGTTTAGTTATTTTCTTCTTTGGCTTTGTACCAACATAAGTTATCTTAGCATAACCATTTCCTTCATTTTGTCCTGCAAGCATTTTTCCTCCAATAAAATATTTACCACTATAGTGAAGGGTTTGGTTTGTATGAGTTATTGTCGTGCTTTCTTCAATACTATTTACTCCGGCATAACCACTTATATAAGAAGAACCTCCTCCGCCTCCTGATCTATATCCATCTCCACTGGCTCCTCCATAGTAGCCTCCTCCACCTGAACCGGCATTAGTAAATACACTACCTCCACCTCCAATGCCAAAACTACCATTTAAAGAGGGAGTGCCTCGAACATTTGTACCTCCAGATATTTGTGTTCCTCCGGTTCCATAATATTCCCCTTGATTACTTGTTCCTGTTTCACCAAATAAAAAACCTCCGAAACCTCCATATCCTATATACGTTGTAGTATTATTACTTCCTGCTCCTCCTGCTGCTACCATTATTCTACTTATAAGTGATGAAGCACTGTCCCATTCTCCACCTACTAGTCTTACATCTGTTGCTCCTCCGCCACTTGTGGCTGTTGAACCTGATGAACTTTCATTTTTAGCATCTCCTCCACCATTATATCCCCCAGATATACTGGCATTAGCAGTTTTAGTTGATGTTCCTTTTCCTCCGACATAAAAATATAGTGTTTCTCCTTTTTCTAAAAATATATATCCACTTGTTTTGGCACCTTGTCCATTATGATATGTTGTACTTATATATCCTCCAGAAGCGCCAGCCATTTCTATATAGTAATAGCCCGTTCTTGGCACTGTATAACTTTGAGAATCACCAGTATAGTTAAATACTGTTGTCTTGTTAAGAAAATTATCCACGACTACCTCTATAGTTTTTTCTCCTTTTATTGTATCTGTAAATAAAGCATAAGAATTTTTTGTTAAATTTATAGAAGTATATATTGCTATTACTATTATTCCCATGCAAAATAAAGATAGAAATACTTTAT
>URXR01000004.1 GCA_900551925.1 uncultured Mycoplasmatota bacterium
GTTATCTATGTGAAATACCCTCTCTATTTTCTGTCTAAAATATTGACAAAATCCCAGCAAAAATTTCTTTTATTTTCTTCATTTTACTACTACTTTCTTTAGTTTTATATATTATAATTATACAAATTTTTTATATTTTGTGCAAGTAAAAAAGATAAACTATTCTTTATCTTTTACATAACTCTCTTAAATAATTTCTCAAGTTCATAATAACTATAATTTATAATAGTAGGTCTACCATGAGGACAAGTATAAGGATTATCACATAATAATAATTTTTCTAAAAGTTTATCTGCTTCTTCTAAAGAAATATAATCATTAGCCTTAATTGCCATTTTACAAGATAAAGTTATCGCAATTCTCTCATTAAACTTTTCCTTGGAAAACTCCTTAGTACTTAGAATTACTTCAATGATCTTTCTAAGTTTTAAAGTAACATACTTATCTCCAAGCCATTTTGGATGACTTCTAATTATAATGGTATTTATACCAAACTCTTCAAAAGAAATATTTAACTTTCTAAGTTCCTCAAACTTAGTTTTTAAATTTATATATTCTTCATTGGTAAACTCTAGTTTTATTGGGACTAAAAGATCAATATAACTGTTATCTTCTTTTCCTAATTCTTTTAAATAATACTCATAATTTATTCTTTCCATTGCAGCATGTTGATCAATAATATACATCCCATCATCATTTTCCCCAATTATATAAGTAGCATGAACTATTCCAACAGGATTAATTTTTTTTGGAATATTACGTTTTACATCACTTTTAACATCATCTGGAAACTCATAAGAACTCTCTTCTTCTTTGATATTAAAATCAAATTCTATTTCCTCATACTCTGGTTTTATTTCTTCTTTTTTAAAATCAAGTTTATCATTTAAAGTACTAATTTCCGAAATATTAGTAACAACTTTATCTTCTGATTTTATTTCAGGTACTAAAACAAGTTTTTTTAAAGCTTCACTTGTAACATTATAAATAAGTTCTTTAAGTTCTTCTAATTTAGAAAACTTAACATCCATTTTTGTAGGATGAACATTAACATCAACAAGCCAAGGATCAGTTTCAATATTTAAAACTACTATAGGATATCTATTAATTGGTAAATATGTATGATAAGCCTCCAAAATAGTTTTAGTAATATCATTATTCTTTACATATCTCCCATTTACAAGTAATGTTATAAAATTTCTAGAAGCTCTATTAACTTCAGGATAAGATATATACCCACTTATCTCATAATCACTATTTTCTCCCACTATCTTAACCATCTTTTTAGTAACATCAAGTCCATAAATACTATTAATAACTTTAAGTAAATTACCACTTCCATCAGTATTTAATAATTTTCTATCATCATTTACAAGAGAAAATTTTATATCTGGATAACAAAGAGCCATCCTATTAAGATAAGAAGTAATATTAGCAAGCTCAGTATGTAAATTTTTCAAATACTTTAATCTTGCGGGAGTATTAAAAAATAAATCATTAACTTCAATCAAAGTACCTTTCCTTAAATTAGAACTTTGAATATCCTTAGTTTTCCCACCTTCTAATAAAATTTTAGTTCCCTCATCACCATCAGAAGTTTCTAAAACCATCTTAGAAACTGAAGCAATCGAAGGAAGTGCTTCTCCTCTAAAACCTAAAGTCTTTATATTAAACAAATCATCATCTTCATAGATTTTACTAGTAGCATGCCTTTTTAAAGCTAAAGTAGCATCTTCTCTATTCATCCCCACTCCATCATCTACTACTTTAATTTGCTTAACACCTGACTCTTTTAATTCTACTTTTATATTTCTAGCTTTAGCATCAATACTATTTTCTACTAATTCTTTAACTACATTCATTAACGATTCTACTACTTCACCTGCTGCTATTTTATTAGATAAAGTAATATCCATTACTCTTACTTTATTCATTAACCTCACCCTTTAAAATATCTACATAAACTATCACTATCATTAAAATCATCTAAAAGTACTTCTCTATCAGTTTTTAAATATATACATGTGATCTCTTCTTTTGATGGTTCAAATGAGCCGGCACTTGCCTTTTGACATGATTTAGAAAGTTCATAGTCATTACCTTTTTTCACCTTAGTAGCATTTACCACACAAGTACCATCTTTTACATAATCACTCTCACCTTTACCACTTGTATAACTAGAATTACTAAGTAAATCGCCTTTCACTTCAATAGCTAAATAACTATCTTCAGTAACCTCATCACAAGTAAGTTTTTCACCATTATAAGCTATATCCATGATAATTTCTCCATCTTGACAAAAACTGATTTCTGAACTTGGAGTCTTTCCTTGTAAATATAAATCAGAACGACGATCATCATAAGCTGCTTCAATTGTTGAATGAAGATTAATAAGTTCTTTTTCTCTAACATCCTGTCTATATCTAGTAACCCCAATTACTACTGTTCCCGATAATATTCCCAGTATAACTATTACCGCTAAAAGTTCCATAATTGTAAATCCCCTATTATTCATAATTAGCACCTCTCTTATACTACAATTTTATCACAAAAATAAAACAAAAAAAAGACAATATTAATAATATAGTCTCTAAAAATTATAAATAGATTCTTTTCAAAATTAAATATCTTAAAACTTAAAAATCACTTCTTGTTTTAGAAGAAGTATTCTTTAATCTTTGAAACATCTCTCTTAAACTTACCATATCACTTTTAGAAGTTATATCACTAGATTCATTATATTTTAAATATCTTTTATTTTCCTGATAAGAGACACTTCTTTTAATATTTACTCCTAAAAGTTCACTTTTATAAAGTTCTTGTATAAAATCACCATCTAAAAAATAATTTTTAGTAAGTAAAATACTATTATCTAACATTGTTAATCTATATTTATAGACTGTATCTAAAATAGCATCAATGCTAATCTTATATCCTATACATTTTTTATTATCATCTAAAATTGACCTACATAATACTTTTTTATCATCATCAAGTATTACACTTTGTTTTAATTGCCAAATCTCTAATTCTGGCAAAAGTTCTTTAACTTCATTAAAAATCTCTTCAATATCACATCCGCAATATTTTATAAAATCTTCATTGAAACTATTTTTCATTTTAATCACCTATATATTTATATGATGATTATAAAATAAGTTGACTATAATTTTAATAACTAAAATCATTAAGATAAGAAATAACTTCATTTAAAAGCATTTTATCATCATCATGCGTAACTAAATCAAAAGCTTCTTTAAAACTAACCCATTTAAATGATTTTATCTCTTCTTCTTGTACTATTACCTTCTCATTAATAGGACTACCTAAAAAATAAACTACATCTTTAAGAACATTCTCTTTAGGAGAATAAGTAATAACTTTTCTAAAACCAGAAATTAGTTTAACATCTAAATTAGTTTCCTCTTTAACTTCTCTTAAAGCTGTTTCTTCTTCTGTTTCATTTTCTTCTACATGTCCTTTTGGATAAGAAATATGACCTTTTTGATGTTCTAATAATAAAATTTTAAATTCTTCATTCTCTCTTTTTATCACTATCACTCCACATGATTTTTCTTTTTTCATTCTTTACCTCCTTTAATTAATTATAAACTATTTTTCTCTTAAATAAATGACAAATTTAAACATATTATTTATTAGGTGATCAAATGTTAGTAAGTTTACTTAGTGTTTTAAAAACATTAATGCTTTTTAAAACCTCATACTCTAATAATGTTTTTAAAGAACCTCTTTCTAAGGAAGAAGAAGAAAAATATATCGACTTGCTTCTAAAAAAAGATAAAGAAGCTAGAGATAAACTAATTGAACACAATCTAAGATTAGTAGCCCATATAACTAAAAAATATGAAAACACCAAAATTGATAATGATGACTTAATCTCTATTGGAACAATTGGCCTAATCAAAGGAATAGACTCTTATTCTAAAAAACATGGTACTAAAATTACTACTTACTGTGCTAGGTGTATTGAAAATGAAATTTTAATGTATTTTAGAAGCAATAAAAAAAACAGTAACAATATCTCTTTAGATGATCCCATTGGTTATGATAAAGAAGGAAATGATATCACTATTTTAGATGTTTTAAAAACTCCTAAACCAGATTATATTGAAGATATGTTTAAAAAAGAAAATATCAAATCTTTAAACACTTATCTAAAAAAATTAACCCCTAGAGAACAAGAAATAATCATTAAAAGATATGGATTAGGTTCTTATAAAGAACAAACTCAAAAAGAAATTGCTAAAGATTTAAATATTTCTCGTAGTTATGTATCTAGAATTGAAAAAAGAGCTATTACCAAAATTTTAAGAGAATTTATCAAAAACAAAGAAGTAAAATAGACTTTTCTCTAAAAGACTAAGTCTTTTTTCTTTAAAAAATCTAAAATTGTCACGATAAACTATTTATAGTATAATTAAAGAGGTGATAACTATGGAAATAATTGGAATAATCGCAGAATATAACCCCTTTCATACCGGGCATAAATATCACATAGAAAAAATTAAAGAAATGTATCCTGATTCTTTACTTGTCGCTGTTATCTCAACAACTTTTACCCAGCGTGGCGAAATAAGTGTTTTAAATAAATGGGATAAAACCAAAATAGCCCTTGATAATGATATTGATTTAGTAATTGAACTACCATTTATCTATGCTACTCAAAGTGCCGATATTTTTGCCAAAGGAGCTTTAACTATTTTAAATGCTTTAAAAGTAGAAAAAATAGTTTTTGGAAGTGAATCTAATGATATAAAAACTTTAGAAAAAATTGCTAAACTGCAGCTTAATAATCCCGAATTTGACAAGGAAGTAAAACATTTCTTAGCTAAAGGCTATAACTACCCTACTAGTCTTTCCTTAGCTATAGATAAATTTAATTTAGAAAAGATAACTTCTCCTAATGATTTATTAGGAATCTCTTACATAAAAGAAATAATCAAAAATAACTATAATATTACTCCAATTACTATAAAAAGAACTAATAATTATCATGGAAATAATAAAAATACTAAATATTTAAGTGCCACTGAACTTAGAAATAAATTAAATTCTAACCAAAATATAAAAACATATCTAACTTATGATGAAAAACTTTTATATAAAAATATAAATATTTTCCCCTTTTTAAAATACAAAATAATTATTGATTCTAATAATTTAAACCAATATCAAACTGTTGATGAAGGAATAGAAAATAGAATAAAAAAATATCTAAATAATGCCACTACTACCGAAGAATTAATAACTAAAATAAAATGTAAACGTTATACTTATAATAAAATAAATAGAATGCTTATTCATATTCTTACCTCTTTAACTAAACAAGAAGCTAAAACAGAAATTGAATATCTAAAAGTATTAGGATTTAATCATAATGGAAAAAACTATTTAAATAAAATAAAAAAAGAAACAACTCTTCCAATTATTACCAATTATAAAAAAATAAATAATTCTATGCTAGATATAGAATATAGAGTTTTAAAAATATACTCTCTTCTAGTAAATGATAATAATCTAATCGAAAGAGAACTAAAAAAACCTATCCAAAAATAGGTTTTTTAAATGTTATCTAATTATTTTTTAAATCTATATTTTGTGGGTTCTGATGGCTCTATTATATCTGAATCTAATAATAATGAAATAATTTCAGAAGCCCTTGATTTTTTTACATTAAATAATCTCTCAACATCATCTCGTTTAAAACTATATTGATAGGTATATTTATGAAATAATTCATAAATTTTATTATTAGTATTTTTTGATATAGTAGATGGAAGATTTTTATACATTTTTATTATAAAATAATCTTCATCACTTACAACATTTCCGCTTAAAAATGAACTATTTTCTTCATAATAAAAATTTTGTTTTCCATAATTTTTATTAGGTAAAATTACTTTAAATGTTGAAATATCTGAACTAAATTCTGGCTTAACATCATAATCATTATAAGATTCCATTATTCTGGTAAGTCCACTACCTCTTCTTTCCATAAAATGTAATCTATTAAAAATATCTGAGATAACTCTATTCCTTCTTACTGAAGAGATTTTTCTAATATCCAAATTTTGGACAAAACTACCATCAATCATTCCTCCAGGAGATATTATCTCTAATCTATTATCATACATATCTATATGAATTTCAGAACCAGTTATTTGATAATCTCTATGTATAATTGCATTCACTATAGATTCACGAACAGCTCTAAGTGGATAATCTTCATTTTCGATCCTTTTCATCCCTTTAATTTCCCATCTGTTCTTAGAATTATTTTTAATAAATGCTTCTGCATTTATCAAAAGAGAGATAATACTTCCAGAATATTCTTTATCATCAATAGCATCACCATCAATAGAGCCTTTTACTAAACCCTTCCACCTTGTACAGAATATTCTTGATTGAATCAATAATCCTTGATCTGATAGTAAAAGCCCAGCATTAGTAACTTTTTTATCTTTTGTAATCAATTCAAGCGATATATAGTCTTTATCTTTATTTATCTCTCTATTGGTTTCTCTTTTTAATGTCGCATTTAACAATGTAAAACTGACATCTGTAATATCATATTTACTTGGTAATTCGTCATATGTCGTATTTTGACCTTTTAAAATCAAACTATCTAGTATATGTTTTGGAGCAGGTATCGATTGATTACCGGAACGAATAAATGCCTCTTTTCTTCCATCACTAGCATAATAATATGGAGTTCTAGGACCATCTCCTACTTTAATCTCAATAAAATCTTTATTATTTTCATTAAAAATTTTTAATTCATATCTAGGCAATGGTGTTATTTTTTCATTTATTAATTCTGTTAATTTCTCAGAATCTTTTTTTACATTAATTAAACCTAGCGGAGCTTTATCTACATCTCTAACACCAAATAATAAAACACCTCCATTTGTATTTGCAAAAGCAGATATTGATTTTAACCAACTTTTAGGTTTTTTATATTCAATTTTTTCTTTAAAATCAATATTAGAACTTTCTGCTTTTTCATAGTCATCTAATTTCATAAAGCACCTCACAATCTAATAACATTATACAATATTTTTTTGAATTTTTTGTTGTTTATTATTGAACCAATATAAATTTTTGATAAAAACTGGACTTTTTCGTCAATACATTAAGAAAAGTCCAGTTATAACCGGACTTTTTATATTAAAAACCGGATTTTAAACTTATGGTTTTAATTATTACTTTATTATTTACTTTTTTAATTACAATATATTTAATGAATTAGTTAGAAATCTATTCTCGTTAGTAAATAGGAAATCATAACAATAAATGACAACAATCTAATCGAAAGAGAACTAAAAAAACCTATCCAAAAATAGGTTTTTTAAATATTTCCTGATAAAAGACTTGCCACTACTCTTAAATATTGTTTGAATATTCCTGCTTTCTCTATATCACTATCACTAACTAAATCTACTTCCATAATAATTTTATCATTATTTTTTAGAATAAGTGTCCCTAACTTATCACCTTTTTTAACAGGAAATTTAACATCATCAAGTTTTATATCATAAGTATAATTACTAGAATTATCACCTTTTTTATTTACTACTACTAAGTCATCTTCTAACATTAAATTAACTTCATTTTGATTAGCCTTACTAAGTTTTACTGTTTTTACAGGTTTATCTTTCTTTAACAATGTCTTACTCTCATATTGATTATATCCATAATCAAGTAAAGCCATAGTCTCAGTATTTCTAGTATTAGTATTATCATAACCTAAAGTAATAGCAATTAATCTAAGACCATCTCGCTTAGCTGTTACAGCAAGTGTCGACCCAGCTGCATCTGTATAACCAGTCTTCAGCCCATCAGCGCCTTTATAAAATCTTACTAATTTATTAGTATTAACTATCCATGTTTTATTCTCAGTATTTTCTCTAATATAATCCTCATACTTACTAGTATAATCTAATATTTTGTCATGCTTTAATAATTCTTTAGCAATAATTGCCATGTCATAAGCACTTGAATAAGAACCATCCTCATCAAATCCTGTAACATTTACAAATTTAGTATTTTTAAGTCCTAATTCTGAAGCTTTATCATTCATTTCTTTGACAAAAGCTTCTTCTGTTCCACTTACTCTTTCAGCCATTAAAACCATTGCATCATTCGCACTAGCCATCGTAATTCCTTTTAAAAGATCATCTACACTAATTTTTTCTCCTTCCTCAAGCCAAATTTGAGTCCCACCCATTTCTTTAGCATTTTGACTAACTGTTAATATTTCATCTGTTTTTAAAGTCCCTTCATCAATTTTTTCCATTATAAGTACTAATCCCATCATTTTAACAAGTGATGCTACACTTCTTCTTTCATGAGCATTTTTATCATAAAGAATCTCTCCACCCATATAATCAATCATCACTGCACTTTCTGCTCCACTAGTTATATCAGGACTTGATGTAGCATAAACAGTAAAAGGAAAAATAAAAATAGCTGTTAAAAATATACCTAAAACTTTCTTCATTTAATCACCTATTAAAAAATATGTCAAAAAACTAAAGCTAGAAGTAAAAAAGATATAAAACTTTACCATTTATATCTTTTTTTCATATAAGCCAAATTTTCTTTTAATCCCTTATCAAGAAAACTAAAGTTATTCTCTTTAAAATTAATACTATCAAGCATTTGTCTCTCATCCAGTATACCTTGATTAGCTAAAAAATCCCTTAATCTTTTTAAACCTTCTTTTTTATCTTTTCGATAAATATCAAAAAAATATTCCCCTAAAAGAGCCCCATAACCATAATTAATACATTCACTATAATTCAAAGAATATAATTCAATCTTACCATTCTTAAACTCATCATAAAATAATTCAGATGTGCACATAATATTAAATTCATCATATATAAGAGTATCTAAATGAGAAATAGAACAAATATCATTTAAACATGCTAATCTATCCTCAAGCATATAGTAATAATTATTTAAATCCCGATGAGCATCATCTAAATATATATGATTTCTAATTAAATAATCAAGCGAAACCCTTTCAAAAAATGTAGACATCACCTCACCAAAACAAAAATAATATCTATTAGCCTGCTGAACAATAGACATAGGTTGCATAAATTTATTTTCATAATTATGTCCAATTTCATGAACTAAATCTTTAACAAAAGTTACCATTTTATCTATATTTTCATTAAGAAAAATATTATCATCAAAAAGCCCAAAAGTATTTATACAAGCACCTTCATAATCTCCCAAATCTCTAAAATCAATAGTATCAAAATCATATAATTTATCTTTATTATCAATATTCATATCATCTAAAATAAGTGAAACGATTTCTTTAGCCTCTTTTAAATTAACTTTATTTAAAGGAAACAACTGATAATTTTTAAAATTTGCTTTTTTAAATCTATCATCTATTTTATTAGCAAAACTTATAAATATTTCTCCATCATTTTTTAAAAAATCATAAAAATCAGAAGTATTTAAAACAAAACTAGCTTTCTCCAAAAATTTCTTTTCTTCAACTTTTTCTTTTTCATCTAAAAAGCTATATAATGTCATATATAAATTACTTAACACGTATCTTTTATAAATATTATGTTCTCTTTCTAACATATCTTTAACTTTTTCTATTTTTTCTTTCATAAAACCCACCTACTAATATTTTATCACCTTTAATTAAATTTTTAAATATTTTTCTCTTGCTAAAATATAATTAAATGATATTATAAATATGAGGTGACTATATGTTAAATAAAAAAAGACTTTTTGTAATAGGAATACTAATTATTATTGGAATACTTATTATTGTATTGACTAATATTTATGAAGATAAACTAATTTTAAGAGAAAAAAATATTGAATTAGAAAACAAATATTCTCCATTTCAAAAAACTAGCAATTTTAAACAAGAAAATAAAGAAAGATATGTAGCATTTTATGAACAAAATAAAGATTTAAGTTATGAAGATGTTGTAACTTATGTAAATATTGGCTTAGATAGAGATTTTTATTCTTATATAGAAAATGCTGATACCAAAAAAGATATTCTAATTTTAGTTAATAAATATCAAAAACTAAGTTCTGATTACGAACCTAATGATTTAGAAGAAATTAATAGCAAATACTTCATAAATGGTAACAGTAATGTTAGAATGTTAAGAAAAGAAGCTAAAGAAAACTTTGAAAAACTAAGTGAAGCCTCAATTAAAAATAATACTCCTGTTTATGGTCAAAGTGCTTATAGATCCTATCAAAGTCAAGAATCTCTTTATAATAATGCTGTAAATACTAGTGGAAAAGAAATAGCAGACAATGATACTGCTAGACCTGGTCATTCCGAACATCAGACAGGGCTTACTATTGATGTTAGCAGTACCAAAAATGGTAATATGCTCAGCTTTGTAAATACCCCATCTTACGATTGGATGATAGCAAACGCTCATAAATACGGTTTTATTCTAAGATATCCTGAAGGAAAAGAAAACATTCACGGATTCATCAACGAACCTTGGCATTATCGTTATGTTGGTATTGAAATTGCTACTGATATGCATGATAACCATAGTAATTTAACCTTTGATGAATATTATTATAAATATATTGATAATAAGTAGTAATCTACTTATTTTTTTATAAAAAAAAGGACTTCTGTCCTAATGTTCGTATAATCCATGTATTTTTTGTCTAGTTGCATCATCAATTTCATCTAAAGTCCAAACATCATCTACTTTAGTTAAAGTAAATTCTATGGTATATGTTACTCTATCTTTAGCATCTTTTAACTTACCTAACCTATATTCTACATATTTACTATCTCCGGTAAGAGCATCAGCTGCCCCTTCTACTGCATCCTCTGCTCCTTCAACAACATCTTCTGCAGCATCTGTTGCACCTTCAACCACATCCTCTGCTCCTTCTACTACATCTCCTACTACACCATTGTCATTATTGTCATTATTGTTATTGTTGTTATTACTATCGTTATTATCATTTGTAGTATCATCTCTAAATTCATCTGGATTAGAATTATAATAGTCTTGAGCTTCTTGATTAATCTTATAATAATCATAAACTTCAATCTCTGCAGTTACAGTAGCAGTATCACCATTAATAACTTCATCTTTTATTTCATAGGTTAAATCTTCATATTGTTTTTTCATAATATCAGTATAAGTAGTTTTTTGATCATCATTCATCAAAGTATCAGAATCTACCATCTCATTAAGTTGTGTTAAAACATTTTCATCCTGATTTCTATAACTATCTAAAAAGTTTTCTACTTTTTTTGTTGGAGTATTATCCATAGAACATCCACTTAACAGTACAATAACCATAATACATGAAAAACATAATAATAATTTCTTCATAAAAAATCCTCCCATTTCTAGTTTGGGAGAATTTTTATATTTTATACTATATTTTATTTAAACCTTCTTTTTTCTTTCGTAAAATTACAAATGCAATTATACCAGCAATTATTAAAACTGCAACTATAATAATTATAACAACAATAGATGTAGAACTGTCATTATCTTCCTCTGAAGCATCAGCATTTGAAGTTTCTTCATCGTTAGTATTAGTACCATCATTTGTTTCATCCACACCATCCTCATCTGCAAAATCAGTAGGAGCATCAGGATCAACTTTCACTTCAGGTATCTGAGCATTAAATCTTAACGTAAAGTTTTCATTTTCTGGAGTCCAAGTATAAACATTTCCATTAATAGAATCCGCATTTTCACTAACAACTTCTAAGTCTGTTATTATATTAATAGTAATAGAATCTGCTCTAGCATGGCAATAAAAAGGACTGCTAGTTCTAATAGATAAAGAAGTTTCATTATCATTAAAATCAAATGTATTAAAACATTCATTCAATATTCTACTATCTACAAGAAAAGAAGAAGTATAATCATGTTTTAAATTAACAGTATAAACCCCGTTAGATAAACTTCGAGTTTTTGTATATGGTACTTTGGTATTGTCATTAAAATATATAGTATCAGTAACTACTGAAGTCATAAAATCATAATTGCCAGATCTATCTAATTCATTAGAATTCACTCTATATATATTATTTTCATGAAAACTCAAATCATTATCAATAGTTAAATTATATTCTATACTTGATGCATTAGCATCAAAAACAAAAATCACAAAACATATAATACTCCAAATTAAATACTTAAATTTCATAATTTTCCTCCTACAAATCAGAAGATTGCTTTTTCTTTTTTAATAAATTTAATATAAATATAGTTACAACTATAGCTAAAACTATTATAAAACCAACTACAACATAAGATCCAATCGAAAATGTTTCATCATTCGTATCATTAGTACTATTATCATTACTATCATCATATCTTTGAGAAAAATCTATTTCCATAAATACTCCAAAATCAGAAGAAGCATTTTCGTTTACCGACCAAGTAAAAGTATTAGTAGTTTCATCAACACTACTAGCATTATTAGTTACTACTAAATAAGGAGTATTTACAACAATATCAAAATTATTAAAATTACATCTTAATCCTTTACTAGTAGAGAATGTTACTATATCACCATCTTCTAAAATATTAAAATATTCAAAACAATTTTTAACTATCGAAGAATTTTCATATTCAGAAAAATTAAAAGAAGAAGAAACATTAGTAGTTAAATTTTGATCATTATTAATAACATTATAATAATCAATTCCTGCTTTTCTAGTATCATCTACTGATAAATAATTATCCATATAATCATCATAATTAGTTTCTAAAGGAAAACCTGACCAATTTTTAATTTCCGAATACTCTGAATTATTACTAGCTACAATCTCAACAGATTCTTCAATATCATTATCTTCAATAGAAACATTAACTGTAGCCTGACAACCAGTTAATAAAAATACTATTAAAATTAACCATAAATTTTTTTTTATCACAACAACCTCCTATTTCTTAGAAAACATATACATACCTGAAACTGTTTCACTATTAAAATACTCTTCAAGAGCCCAAGTCTTATTATTTACTCCATGGCTTTCATATGGATCCCAAATAGAAACATTACCTTCACTATCAGCACCATATATAACTATAGCATGAGTTGCAGTATTGGCAAATGGAGTTAAACCAGGTTTCATAAAAGCAATAAACATTGTATTTCCTCCATTTAGCTTAGCTAAAATTTCATCAGTTTTAGAAACAGATATAGATGAATAATTAAGGCCATATTCATCAGCAGCAGCTTTAAGAAGTGAAGCACTACAACCACTATTTCTTGTTTTAGAACAATGTCCTCCATCACAACCAAACTCAGCAAGCTCAGCAGGTGGATGTTCTTCTCCTAATAACGATGATACTACAACTGCCATAGATGTAGGAACACATCCAGATTCAGATATTGTCTGAGAACCACAAAATTCTACATCATAATCTGTTTGATAATATTGATAGATTTTGCCATTAAAGCTATTGCCAGCCACTTCACAAGTATTTCCAGAACCACCAACTATTTCCACATCTTCAGCATAGAAAAATTCTAATATCTCATCATATGTCCTTCCCTGTGCAGCCATATAATTAGAACCATTTTGACTCAATCCTCTAGAATGCCCAGTAAGTGTATAATATGATCTTGGCATTGTATATGTTTCCCATTCATCCGAAGGAACTTTTCTAAATCTTCCTGTACAAGTAGTAGAGGTGCAAGTTCCCCAAAAACTACTATACTCTGCTGAAAAAACATCTCCTTCATATAACATAACAGCACCCTTTACCGAAGCAAGAGCTTGTTTTACTCTATCGGTGGCTTCATCAGCCATAACTTGAGCTGCAGTCGAATTAGGAATAGTTTTTTCACAATTATCAGTACGATTTATAGCATAAGTTCTCGCTGCAACTGCTAAAGCTTTTAATGCCTCTTCATTAGCACCACCATTTTCTGCAGTTACAACCCTTTCAACATATTCATCCAAATCATATGTTCCAGCATCTGTTCCTGTTACAGTTATACCGTTTGGACAATATTCTGTAGTAGATGAACCTCCACCACTATCAGGTACACAGCATTCTTCATCAGAAGAACCACTTTCTGTATAAACATAATCAGTAGTATCATTCGCAGCATTAGCACTATCTCCGGCAAGTTCTCCATCCCACATACTACCACAATTATTTTTAAAAGATTCATAGTTATCAAAATAATCTACATAGTTAAATACTAATGTTCCATTGATTTTCATTCCAAAATGAAGATGATATCCAGTAGAACGCCCAGAACTAGCTACCTGCCCAATAAGCTGTCCTTTTCCTACTTTATCTCCTACTTTTACTTTAATTGATCCTTTTACCATATGATAATAATGAGTTTCTATAGTACCACCATGTAAAATTGCGACATAATTTCCTCTAGTCTCTCCACCACAATTACTCTTATCAGCATCTTCTTCATCATCGTAACAACCATCATTAACTGCTGTAACTACTCCAGCTTGAACAGCATAAACTGGTGTACCTTTAGCAATAGCTAAATCTATACCATTATGTTTGTCACCCCATCTTGGTCCCGGCCTAGATGTTACTGTATAATCAAAATGTGACCCCAATGGATTCTGCATTTTACATAAAAACTCTTTTTCATCAGCCGAACCTGTATAATCTTCACCATTATAAGTGCTTCCTGCTCCATCCTCTTCACACATAGAAGCGACTATTGCAGCAGTTGTTCCTCCAAAAACTCCAACAAAACCAATTAATATTAAAATTAAAATAGGTATTAAAGCTAAACCTATAACTACTACTTTTGCTTGAATAGGAAGAGCTATCCATAAAGTTTTTAATGCAGATAACATAACTTTACCAGCTTGAGAAGCTCCTTCTTTAACTGCTCCACCTTTAGCTCCTTTTCCCCCTAAACCTCCAAGCATTTGTCTTCTTCTATTCATCGGATTAAGTTTAGAAGCTAAACCACCATTTTTATTATCTCCATTTTTATCTTTTTTATTTTGTTGATTTTGGTTATTCTTATTATTAGCATTATCCTGTTGCCTTTTCCTTTTAGCAGGATCTCCTAATCCGCCACCAGGCAAAGGATTTTTTCTTTTTGACTTATCTTGTTGTCCTTTCGCTGGATTTTTATTCCCTTGTTGATTTTTATTTTTATTATCATTAAGATTTTTTTTATCTTTTTTATTTATTCCTAAAGCAGGGTTATTCTCAGTTGGATTAAGGCCATTTTTAACTCCTTCTTTAAATCCGTGAGCAAAATCTCTAGCATTATTAAAAGCTCCACCTTTTCTCTGATTAGGAATTTGCATTTGTTCATCTTGCATCTCATCAGATTGTGCAGGTTCTACCCCCTGATTATTAAAACTATTATCTTCATGATATACTTCAGTTTCATTATCTTTATTATCCAAATGAATCACCACGCTTTACCTAAATATCCATAATAAATATATCATAAAAAACGACAAAAAAAAAGAGAAATTAATGCATTTCTCTAACTTGTTTTATACCTTCTGTAAATCGCATAGCCTCCTCCTCCGATTAAGGCAATTCCTCCGATTATTGAGATAAAGGCTATTGTACTTCCTGTGTTTGGTACTACTACTCTTTTTAAATTGTTATAGATTATTAAATGGTCTAAATCATTGTCATCTTCTTCTTGTGATTTTATTAACTTATACATATTTGATTTAGCACTTAATAGTTTTATGTTCCCATCTGTTCCTACTCTAAACTCTACTTCTGTCTTTAAGTTTTGATAGCCACTTGGTGATATTTCTTCTATTAATTTGTAGTCTCCTACTGGAATATAGAATTCATATGGCTCTCCTGTTGACTTGTATTTTATAAAGACTTCTCCTTCGCTGTTTTCTATTGTTATTGTTGCTCCTTTTAATTCTTTTTCATTCGTTATGGCCTGTTTACTTACTTTCATATCTATTGGTACGTTGGTTACTACTATTGTTACTCTCTTTTGAAATTGTCCTGGATATTCTATCTCTTTTAATGCTTCAAAGGCATTTGGATCTCCTCCTAGATAGGAACTCATTAATTCTTTATCTTTTTCTGTTATACTTCCATCTTGGTCTACATCACTTGCATATCTATATACTTTTGTTATATCCTCTTCTGCTATTGTTCCTTCTAGTATTCCTACTATTATTGTTAAATCGTTACTATCTATTACTCCATCATCTGTTGGATCTCCTAGTCTGTATGTTTCAAGGGGTAACAATACTTCATCTTCTTCTGGAATTGCTTCGGTTCCTTGATCTCTATACTTTAAGGCGTCAGTATTTGCATCTAAGGTGAACTCGATTGGTTCTTCTAATATCTTATAACTTCCATTAGCTTTTACTTCCTCTAGTATATAGTCTCCATATGGGATGTTTTCAAACTCTGCTACTCCATCTTCTCCGGTTACTACATTTTCTACTACATTTCCATAGATATCTGTTGCTGGATCTCTATCTTTATTATATTTTAATAATCTAAATTCTACTCCTTCGATTACTTCTCCGGTTTCACTGTCTTGTTTTAATATTGTTATATTCCCATATGGTATGTTATATATTGCTTGAACTTCAACATCATTTTTTTCATATTCTACTTCTTCTGCTTCTTCACTCGATACTACTTCAGCATTTACTTCTACTGGTACACAAGCATTCTCTCCTGCTCCAAGCATTTCCATTTGTTCATTATCTATTGAATATCCATCTATTACTTCTGTTTCTTTTACATAATATGTTCTTTTGCCGCCTTCTTCTAATGGATAATATAAGTTATCCCATGAGACAAATCCATTTTTATCTGTTGTTTTTTCTGGTAATTCGTTTCCTAAGTAATCTTTAGCTTTTACTGTACATTTATCATCTGAAAATATTCCAAATTTTGCACCTTGCATATTTTTACCAGTATATTTATCTATTTTATGTACTTTTACTGTTCCTTTTCCTATCTCTTGATACTTATATCCTACATATGCATATACTGTTTTATTTGAAGGCTGAGTAATATAAGTAGTCTTTTGAAGAGTACTACTATTACGATCATATCTAGTTCCACCAGTTTTAAATGATTTTGACATACTAATTGGAGTAGTCTGACTATCATCTTTTGAAATTATTGTTAAAGTGTTACCACTTTTTGAAGCAGTAACTCCACTTGGATTACTACCTAATGTATAAGTTGATAATACCCCATTTGAATCTGTTAAACTATTAGAAAAGTTGCGATTTGCTTCACTATACTTTAATTCCACTCTATTTGGATCTTGACTAGCAGCATCACTTGTTGTAAAAGCAAAACTTGGTATAATATTATGATTTAATACAAGCGATCTTATTCTAACAAATTCTGCTGCAACAGAAGGAGCTAAGCTACCAGTAATAGTGCTTTGAACTGTAGATTGAGATATAGTTCTCCAAGCAGTTGTACCATCAGCTATTTCCTTTGAAGCAAAATGAACAAGCATTTGTGTAGCTATTCTAGAAACACTACAACTATTATTACTAGAAGCAGAATAACCATAAGCAAGTATTCTTGACATCAAATCATTTTCCACATTATAACTAGTAGAAACAAATGAAGGATTACTTCCATCTGTATTATTCAAAGTAGGTACTCCTCTTTCAGTACAATATACTACATTTCCATTAGAATTATAAATAGTCCAATGATAAGCAAAAGTATAATCATCACGTTCCTTAACACTATTTATAACTCCATAACTTATATAATTACTAGTATAATTAATTGAACTTTCACTACAACGACTATAATCAATTTCATCAGCTTTAACTGTATTTATTCCTACAAAAACTGTAAACGAAATTACAACTAATAATAAAACAGATTTCAAATACTTAAACATATCAAATCACTCCTATCATCTAACCTATTATCTAAAACTATTATAAAGCAAAAAAAAAATAAAGGCAACTACTTTTTTATTTTTCATTTAAATTTGCATTAGAAAGAAGTAAAATGTCAAAAAGATATCTATGTTTATCATTAAAATCATTAATACTATTTTTCAAAAATTTATAAACATATTCTATATTATTACCTTCTTTATTTGTATATTCATAATAAAGATATAAGAGTTTATCATAATTTTTTTCCTCAAAAAGTCTATCAATTTCTAAACTTAATTTTTCTTTAATCAAAAGTTCTTTTCTAGTTAAATTTTCTTTATTTATATAACGATTTCCTTTAATAGAGTACTCTATATTAGAAACACTCATTTTTGAAGAAATATCTAATACTTCTCTTTCTTCATCTAGAAGAAGTCTCGAAAAAAGCACTGGTTTTCCTTCTTTTATTAAAACCCCAATAACCATGAAACCATCAGTAAAAAGGCAAACACTTCCAGCATCCTTCATCCCATTCATTTCATATTTTGGTACATTATTAATGAACTCCTCATTAAATACTATTAATTTATTTATCATATCAAAAAGCACTTTATTTTCTACTTTAAAAAGTGCTACCTTTTTAACATATTTAATGCTATCAGTATCTTCCCATTCAAAATATTCAATCAAATCTTTATTAAAATTAAGTAAAATATCATATATATATACCATATCGATCCCTCAAAAATAGTATATACAATTTTTTTTATTTTAATCTATTTAAAAATAGACAAAAATAGTATATAATTAACAAGGTACCAAATCTAAAAAATAAATACTTTTTAGATTCAGAAAGGAATGATAATAAATGAACTTTATCGAAACATTAGAATATATAATTTTAGGAATAATTCAAGGTTTTACTGAACCAATTCCCGTATCATCATCTGGTCATGTCATGATATTTAATGACTTATTAAATACTAATATTGATGTTGAACTTTTAGCTATCCTAACTAACTTTGGTAGTTTAATAGCTATCATTATCTTATATCGAACTAGAATTATAACTTTATTTAAAGACTTCTTTAAACATTTAAAAACTAAAAGTAAACAAACTGAAAATAATTTCAAATATTGCCTTTATATAATCGTGGGTACCATACCCGCTGGTATTATGGGACTTATTGTTACCAAAGCTGGAATCTTTGATGTCCTAGAGAACAACATCAAGTTTGTAGGAGTTACTCTTTTAATAACTGCTGGTTTTCTCTTCTTGATAAGAAATATCAAAGGAACTAAGTCAAACAATGATCTAACTTTCAAAGATGCCCTTATTGTGGGACTATTTCAAATGGTAGCCTTAGTTCCAGGAATATCTAGAAGTGGTGCTACCATTGTCGGAGGTATGACTAGAAACTTAAAACGAGACGTAGCCTTTGATTTCTCATTTCTTTTATACATTCCTATTAGTATAGCAACTACCTTACTTGGAGTAACAGATTTATTAACCAGTAATTTAAATGCTATAACTATAATCTATTATTTATTAGCAACCTTAATCGCTGGTATTGTAACATATTTTGCTACTAAATGGTTTAGAAATGTCGTAACCAAAGGAAAATTAATTTATTTCGTAATATACTGCTTAATCGTAGGTACCCTAGTAGTATTATTCTTATAAAAAAGTTCTATTTTGTAGAATTTTTTTTGTGCTTTTTAAATTATTATTGAATATTTTTATCTAGGAGATGATTTTATGATAATAGGCATTCCTAGATCGTTATTCTACTATCGCTACCAAACTTTAATAAAAACTTTTTTTAATGAATTAGACATTGATTACATTATTTCTGATCCCTCTAATAAAAAAATTTTAGAAGATGGAACCAAGCTTGCTCCTGATGAAGCTTGTATAAATTTAAAACTTTTTCTAGGACATCTCAAAAACCTAGAAGGAAAATGCAATTATTTTTTTATTCCAAGGATAGAAAGTATCAAAAAAGATGAAAAAGTCTGTACTAACTTTTATCTTCTCTATGACTTAGCCCATAATCTTTTTGATACCCCAATTATTGATATAAACATCGATGTAACTAAAAACAAATCAGAAAAAAGTGCTTTTATTGAATTAGGACTTTTACTAGGATTTTCCTACAATAAAACTGTAAATGCTTACAAACACGCTAAAGAAAAAGAAAAGAAAGTTAAAAATAACAATATCTTAAAACAAACAAGTCTTTTAACTAACAAT
This sequence comes from uncultured Mycoplasmatota bacterium, assembly GCA_900551925.1. Taxonomy (GTDB): domain Bacteria; phylum Bacillota_I; class Bacilli_A; order RF39; family UBA660; genus UMGS1449. The sequence continues at coordinate 20,127 of URXR01000004.1, forward strand.
AATAAAAAAGTATTAATAGCTGGACATCCTTATATCCTCTATGATAAATACTTAAGTAAAACTATTTTAACCACTTTAAAAAATAATAATATTGACTTAATCTTTACTGATATATATGATTCTAAAGACATTGAAAAAGAATCAGCTGAGATCTCTACCGATACTTACTGGACATTTAATAAAGAAATAATGGGCGCTATTACTAAATACAAAGACAATGTAAATGGTCTAATTTTATTATCAGCTTTCCCTTGTGGTCCCGATTCCTTAACAAATGAACTTATAATTAGAAAAATCCATAATCTACCTATTTTAAACATCATTATCGATGAAGCAAGTTCTGAAACAGGACTAATAACTAGATTAGAAAGTTTTATTGATATTATCAAAAAGGAGGATAATTATGTCTAAAATAATATCTTTTCCTCATATTGGAGATTACGCCTATCTAGTAAAACCCTTTATCGAAAATGTAACAGATTTAGAAGTTAAAGTTGCTCCACCAATTACTAAAAAAACTATTGAATTAGGTAGTAAATATTCTCCAGATTTCATCTGCATGCCCTTTAAATACAATTTAGGCAATTATATCGAAACTTTAGAAAATAATAAAGCCAATATTTTATTCCAATTTGGCGGAGGATGTAGATACGGAAACTATGCTGAACTACAAAAAACTATTTTAAAAGATTTAGGCTATGATTTTGAGTTTTATGAATTTATCAAAAAAGGTAAAACTAGTTTTAATTACGTTTATAAAACGTTTAATAACATAAATCCTAATCTAACTAGAAAAACTCTTCTCAAAGAACTTATTTTAATCTTCTTAAAAATTCTACTATTTGATAAAAGTGAACGATATACTAGAAAAAAAGTTGAAAAAAATACCGGTGACTTCAAAAAATTAAAATATAAATTTTTAAATGAATTAGCAAATGAAACTAATATATTCAAAATATTAAAAATATCTCATCACTACTCTAAAAAAAGAAAAAGTATTAAAACCATAAAACCAAAATTAAAAATAGGTATTATTGGAGAACTTTATACAGCAATGGAACCATTTTCTACTTTTAACTTAGAAGAAGAACTAAAAAAATATCAAATTAGTGTAAAACGTTTTACAGATGTTTCCTATCTTCTTATCTTTAAAAAAATCTTATCACCTTTTATCAAAATAAAAGTAAGAAATTATTTAAAATATAAAATTGGTGCCGATGCTACTGATAATGTCTACCGAACTCTGTACCTAAAGAAAAAGCATTATGATGGCATAATTCATACTAAACCATTTGGCTGTACTCCAGAAGTTGGAGTAATACCAATTTTAAATAAAATATCAAATGAAAAAAACATCCCTATTATATATTTATCATTTGATACTCAAACCTCTAATACTGGTCTAAAAACCAGATTAGAAGCTTTTAATGATATGCTTTTAATGAGAAAGGAACGAAAAAAATGACATATGAAAAAGCCTACTTAGGAATAGATATTGGTTCTATTTCTACTAAAGGTATAATAATAGATAAAAATAATAACATTTTAGCTAAAGATTATATTTGGACCAAAGGAGATCCTATCGAAGCTGTCAAAAAATTGCTTAAGAATCTTAAAAATAACTTGCCAAAAAACTATCAAGTAGTCTCAGTAGGGACAACTGGAAGCGCTAGAAGACTAATCGGAATTATGACTGGAGCCAGTATCATTAAAAATGAAATAACTGCTCACGCCATCGGCACCTCTTCCCTTTATAAAGATGTCAAAACCATCTTTGAAATCGGAGGTCAAGATTCTAAAATTATTCTCTTAAATAATGGCATTGTAACCGATTATGCTATGAATACCATCTGTGCTGCTGGAACCGGAGCCTTTTTATCAAGTCAAGCCAAAAGATTAGATGTTGATGTCAAAGATTTTGGTAAAATTGCTTTAACTTCCAAAAATCCCACTAAAATTGCTGCTAGATGTACTGTATTTGCCGAATCAGACTTAGTTCACAAAGCCCAAATGGGTTATAAAAAAGAAGACATAATCGCCGGGCTTTGTTACAGTGTCGTAAACAACTATCTAAATAATGTTGCCAAAGGTAAAAAAATAAAACCTCCGATTGTCTTTCAAGGAGGCGTAAGCAAAAATATCGGAGTCGTAAAAGCTTTCCAAGACATCACCAAAGAAGAAATTATAACTGATGAAAATGGCCACTTAATGGGCGCTTTAGGAGTAGCAATTCTATCCAAAAAAGAAAAAGAAGAACTATTTAATTTTGATATTTTAGATCTAAATTTTGAAACTAAAGGTTATGAATGTCATAAATGTCCTAATAAATGTGAAATAATAGCTATCAAAAAAGATAAAAAAATAATTGATGCCTGGGGAAACCGTTGCGAAAAAGGTGCTTTAATATAAAAAAACTCTTAAAAAAGAGTTCCTAATCTAATATGGCGCGCCCGGAAGGATTTGAACCCTCAACCTCTTGGTCCGTAGCCAAACGCTCTATCCAATTGAGCTACGGGCGCAAAATATTAACAAAATAAATTATACACTAAAAATTATAATATTTCAATACCTTTACTAAAAAACCTCATCAAAAAATGAGGTTTTAATCAATTTCAAAATAATTACCACTATCTAAATAAAGCACTCCTGTCTTACCTTCAAACTTAGTAACCATTTCATCATATTTATTTAAACTTTTAAACTTCGGAAGATTAATAAATACCCTATTAGAATCATTCATATAAAGAACAAATCTATCTTCATCATACTTATTAGGATAATATCTTATATCAGATATTTTTTGAATAATTTTGTAATCAATACTATCCATTTTTTCTAATAATGTACTATATTTAGTATCTGGAACATAATTAACTAGATGAGGAATATCTAAATCATATAAAGAAGTATTATCTATCTCTTTACCTGTATTAAATACTATTTTATTAGTATCTTCTCTAACAAACAAAGGCTTATACTCATCTACATAAATATGAACTTCAAAAAATATATTTTTCTTTACTTTAGCATCTTTAATAAATTCACTCTTTTCCAATGATTTCTCTATTTTATCACCAGTAGTTAAATAAAAATTAGGATAATCTTCAAGTGAAGCTAATTCTATAATTTCTTCATCAGAAAGTATAGTATTATCATGAACTATAATAGTTTTTATTTCCGTTTTAAAAACATAAGCTCCAAGAAGAAGTAAAATAAACCCTATTACAAGTACAAAAAACAATACTACTAAAAATATTCTAAATCCTCTTCTAACTTTTTTATCCTTCTTTTTATTCTTACTCATCTTATTTCTCCCAATTAAACAACTCTTGTTCTCTATAAAGTTCTACTCCATATTTTTCCTTTACTTTATCTTTAGCTAAATTCATTAAATATAAGATATCACTGCTAGTAGCACCATCTTTATTAATAATAAAATTAGCATGTTTACTACTTATTTCAGCTCCTCCATAATTATAACCTTTTAAATTACAATCTTCGATTAGTTTTCCAGCATACATGCCTTCAGGATTTCTAAATACTGACCCAGCGGATGGATACTCTAAAGGTTGAGAAGCCATTCTTCTTTGTTTTCTATCACACACTAAATCCATTATTTCCTCTTTTTCACCTTTTTCTAATTTAAAATAAGCTTTTAAAATAATCCAATCTTTCTCCATAAAAATAGAATGACGATAACTATAATTTAAATCTTTAACACCAAGTGTTTTAATATTATAATCACTATCTAAAAAATCCACTTTAACTAAAACATCACTAACTGCTTGCAAATAAGCTCCAGCATTCATATAAACGGCACCTCCCACATTAGCAGGAATACCACCACCAAACTCTAATCCCCAATAACCTTTCTTACTCATCATATTTGATAAAACTGCAAAATTATAACCAGCTTCTACTTCAACATTTCCTCCATCTATATTAATAGCATTCAAATTAGAAAGCTTAATAATTACTCCATCAAAAGTTTTATCACTTGCTAAAATATTAGAGCCATTACCAAAAACTTTATATTTTAATTTTTTCTTTTTTATAAATTTAAGAATAGTTATTAAATCATTAACAGCAAAAGGATAAACTACTAAACGCGCTACTCCTCCTGTTTTATATGAAGTTAAAATTTTAAAAGAAACATTTTCCTTATAAGTTCCAAGTTTTTTTGTATCTATAAGTTTTATTAAATCATTCAAGTCAAATCACCTATTTAATTAACCTTTCTATTTCGTCATAAATTCTTGATAAACTATCAGAAATTCCCATTTTCTTACTATTATTGCTATAGATTTTATATAAATTCTTATCATTTAATATTTCATCTATTTTTTTAATAAATAAATCTTTATCAAAATCTTTTTCTTCAATTAAAATAGCAGCCTTATTATTTTCTAAATCACGAGCATTAATAAGCTGATGATTATTAGCTACATAAGGACTAGGAATTATAATTGCCGGAATCCCAAGAGCAGTAATTTCCGCAATTATCGTAGCGCCTGCCCTAGTAACAATCAAATCCGTAAATTTTAAAACTGACCCCATATCCTCAATATAAGGAACAACCTTTACATTTTTAGGAAGTGAAACTCCTGAAACTTTATCATAATTTCCTTTACCAGAAACTAATAATACCTCATAATTTTTTTCTTTAAATTCCGAAGTTAAATCAAGTATCTTATCATTTATAGTATCTGCTCCTAAAGAACCCATAGTAATAAGAACTAATTTTTTAGTTATTGATAAATCATAATCTTTTTTATTTCCCTTATGAGCATGTAAAACTTCTTCCCCACGAGGATTACCAGTCAAAACAATATTTTTATGGTCAAAATATTTTCTAGAACTTTCCATTGAAATACAAATAGTATCGGCATATTTACTTAAAAATCTATTAGCTTTTCCTGGAATACTATTTTGTTCATGAAGTAAGACTCTTACTCCTAACTTTTTAGCAGCTAAAACAACTGGAAAAGTAACATAACCTCCTACTCCAATTACAATATTTGGTTTAAACTTTTTCATTAGCTTTTTACATTTACTAGTACCCTTAACAGTATTAATTCCAAACATAGTTATTTTTTTTATACTTTTTCCAAGACCATTCATCTTGATTCCTACATAATCAATTCCTAAATTTGGTATAATATCTTTTTCCATTCGATCAGTTGTACCAATATATAAAATTTTAGCCTCTTTATCTTCTTCTTTTATTTTATTTATAATACTAAGAGCAGGATAAATATGTCCCCCAGTTCCTCCTGCTGATACTATATATCTCATAGAACCACTCCTTATTTAATTATATCATTAAACTAATGTATTATTAACTTTTTTTGTAAAGTTTTTAGAATATTTACATCCACAATAATCTTGTCTATATAAATCATATTCTCTAGATAATAATATACTTTTTTTATAGCCATCCCTCTTCTTAAAATCAGAAAATAAATAAGAAACACCATATTTCTCTTCTAAAAGATACCCAATTTCATTAATCATTTTACTATTCTTATGAGGACTTACTGATAAAGTAGTCGTAAAATAATCATAACCATTTTCTTTAGCATACAAACAAGTTTTTTCCATTCGCATATAAATGCACTTATAACAACGAGCTCCTCCTTCTTTTTCTTCCTCTAAACCAGAAATAACTTCTTCATATTTTAAAGGTTCATAAGTACCAGAAATAAACTTATTATGAGAAGTTTTATCTAAAAACTTAATTTGCTCATTTTTTCTTTTTATAAATTCCTCTTCGGGATAAATATTCGGATTATAATAATAAATATCCATCATAAAATACTTATTAAGTAACATAAGAACCGAACTAGAACAAGGCGCACAACAACTATGTAACAATAATTTAGACCTTTTATCAAGTTTTTCTAAAAACTGTTCAAACTCCTTATAAGATTCCATAAAATCACCTTTAAGTATTTTATCATAATTTAGAAAAAATAAAAAGCACTAAGTAATAACCCTAGTGCCCTTTTCACCACTGATTACTTCTTCAATATTATCTATCTCATCTGCTTTATAAACATAAAGTGGTATCTTATGCTTAGTAAGTTCTACTAAAGCTTCAGCATCTAAAATAAGTAGTGAAGAGACCCCTTGCGAAAGTGACAAGTTAAGAAGCTCTTCATGAGTTATGGTATCTAACTTTTTAGCATCAGAATTTTTTGGATCCCTATCATAAATACCATCAACATTCTTAGCCATTAAAATTAAATCAGCATCATATTCAATAGCTTTAGAAACCGTTGTCATATCAGTCGATAAATTAGGAACTCCCAAACCTCCTCCTAAAATAACTATCTTACCTTGCTTAAGATCTTATAACACATCACTTAAAATAGCTTTTTTTACAACTCCTAATACTTCAAAAGCACTATAACAAGTAGCAATTACTTCATCTTTATTTAAATAAGATTCCATAGCTAAAGCATTCATAATAGTACCAAGCATTCCCATATAGTCAGAAGTAGCACTAGAAATATTTAAGCTATTCCTACCTCGCCAAAAATTACCTCCTCCAACTACTACTAAAAGTTCATTGTCTTTTCCTATTTCTCTAATTTCCGAACAAATCTTTTCTATTTTTTTTGTATCTATATTAGAATCACCTTTTAATGATTCTCCACTAACCTTTAAAACTATTCTCATTTTTCCTCCAAAAAAAATTCGGGGAGTAACCCTGAATTATTTATAATTTTCTGCTTTTACTTCCATATAACTTTGTGGATGAGCACAAACAGGACATACATCTAATGCTTCTTTACCTACATAAACATGACCGCAATTTCTACAAATCCAAATTTTATCTTCATCTTTCTTAAATACACGATCATCTTCAATATTTTTAAGTAATGTTAAATATCTTTCTTCATGTTCTTTTTCAATTTTTGCTACTTCTTCGAAAAGATATGCAATATGATCAAATCCTTCTTCACGAGCTTCTTTAGCAAAATCTTTATACATTTCTGTCCATTCATAATTTTCACCCTTAGCAGCATCTTCTAAATTACTAAGAGTATCTTTTATTTCTCCACCTTGTAATAATTTAAACCACATTTTAGCATGTTCTTTTTCATTATTAGCAGTTTCTTCAAAAATAGCTGCTATTTGTTCATAACCATCCTTTTTTGCTTTGCTAGCATAATAAGTATATTTATTTCTAGCTTGAGATTCTCCTGCAAAAGCAGTCATTAAATTCGCTTCTGTTTTACTTCCTTTTAATTCCATAATTATTACCTCCAGTTAATATTATAATATCTTTTAAATTATAATTCAAGAGTAAAAAAAGTTTTATCTAATAAATTATAAATTAACTTGATACTCTAAAGACATAGCTACATCTTCGGGTAATTGCATAGTAGTCATAGCTTCTATATCAACTACTTCTTTTGGATAAATATTTCTGTTTAATGAAATATATAAAATAATTATTTCCTTACTATCACTCATCATGCTTATCTTTTTATCCATACTATCAAAATACTCTGTTAATGCTACTATCACATCTCTGTTCTTATCACTTGTTCTTTTTCTAATTAATGACTACCACCTAAAATAGCATAACTTGTTCCTAATATTATTGCTATAAGCCCTATTAAAGTTATTGTTAAGCATATAGTATATATACTTTTTTAATTTCCCCAGACTTTATTTAGTTTTATACATATTTATTATATACTTAAACAAAAAAATAACAAGTCATTTTAAAAACAACTTGTCAATATAAATTCTACTTATCTTCCTCATTTAAAAACTCCAACAAACTAACTGCTACATCATGAGGAATTATTTCACTAAGTTCTTCTAAACTAGCATTCTTTATTTTATTTATACTAGGGAACTTTTTAAGAAGAAGCTTTCTTCTTTTTTCTCCAATTCCTGGAACATCTTCTAAAACACTTCTAAGCATTCCTTTATTTTTAATATTACGATGATAAGTAATAGCAAATCTATGAACTTCTTCTTGCATTTTATATAAATAGACAAAAAGATTATTATTCGTAGGACTAATCTCTGCATAATTAGTTAGAACTATTTTTGAAGTTTTATGCTTATCATCTTTCTTAAGTCCAATAACACATATATCTAAATGAAGACTATCTAAAACCTCAAGAGCCGCAGCAATTTGAAGCCTTCCTCCATCTACTATTATTAAATCAGGAAGTTCAGTCTTTTCCATAAGAGCTCTTTGAAACCTTCTATAAATTACTTCTTTCATTGCTCCTAAATCATCATGCACATCTGCCATCATCTTATATTTTCTATACTCATTCTTATCTGGTAAAAAGTCTCTAAAAACTACCATTGCTCCTACATAATAAGTACCAAAAAGATGAGAATTATCATATAGTTCTATTCTCTCTAACTTTTTAAGACCTAAAATATTTTTTAAATCATTAATAGCCTCTAAACGTATCTTATCATCTTTTTTAATTTTCTCTAACTTTTCTTTAGCAACTATCTCAGCATTTAAATTAGCCATATCAAGAATTCTTTTAATATCACCTTTTTTAGGAATAGAAACAGGAACCTCTAAAATATTTTCTAAACTTGAACCATTTAAAGTATCATTAATAATTATTCTCTTAGGTAAACTATAAGTATCATAAAAATTAATAATATATCTTAAATAAGTATCATCTCTATCGACATAACCATTAATAATTTTATGAACTTTTCCTATTAAAACTCCATCACGTATAAACATAACTAAAACTATTAAAAAGTTATCCACTTCATAAAAACCAAAAACATCAAAATTATATCTTATATTAGACACTATAATCTGTTTACTTATTGTGTTTTTGATATCTGAAATTAAATTTTTAATTTCTAAAGCTCTTTCATATTGTAAATTTTCACTTGCTTTAGTCATTTCTTCCTCTAATTTTTTAGTTAAAAACTTATAATCACCATTTAAAATTCTTACAATATCTTTAGTCATATCATTAATAACTTTAGAACTAACCTCGATCTTGCAATATCCTAAACACTCATTAATATGATAATATAAACATAAATCCTTTTTTAAGGTTTCACATTTCCTAAGAGGATAAATTCTATTTATCAAATTAACTGTATTTCTAGCACTTACTACATTAGGAAAAGGTCCAAATACTTTCCCTTTTATTTTTTTTCTTGCTTTACTTCTAACTATTTTCAAAGTCGGATATTTATTATCAGTTAAAACAATATAAGGATAAGTTTTATCATCTTTAAGTAAAATATTATACTTTGGATTATATTTCTTTATTAAATTAATTTCTAATATTAAAGATTCTGTTTCAGTATTAGTAATAATATATTCAAAATCACTTATATTATCTACTAAAACTTTAGTCTTACCAGTTTGAACCTTATTAAAATAAGAATTAACTCTTCTCTTTAAGTTCTTAGCTTTACCAACATAAATAATAAGACCATCTTTATTTTTCATTAAATAACAACCAGGTTTCTCTGGCACTAATTTTAATTTCTCCTTAAGCATATAAATACCCCACTTTTTAAATACTACCATTATTATACTAATAAAACTTCAACTTGTAAAATCTAAAATAACCGTTTATAATTAACTTGGTGATTTTATGTATATCGTAAAAAATACTAATCTAAATGAAATAACGATTAAAAATTCTAAATTTATTGCTCTTGTTTATCCAGTAGATAACATAACTGATATAAATAATATCTTAACAAAAACAAAACAAAAATATAAAGATGCTACTCATATTGTTTATGCTTACAAACTAATAAATAACCAAAAATATAGTGATGATAAAGAACCAAGTGGTACGGCAGGACTTCCTATTATGGAAATTATAGATAAAAAAAATCTTATCAATATCCTAATTATTGTGGTTAGATATTTTGGAGGTATAAAACTAGGTGCTGGAGGGCTGATAAGAGCTTATTCTAATGCTACCAAAGAAGTTCTATTAAAAACAGAAATAAAGCCCTATATAAAATATAATTATTATATGCTAAGCTGTGATTATGATAACTTAAAACTATTAAATACTCTCTGTGCTAATTTAGAAATAATCCAAAAAACATTTAATGAGCAAATAAAGTACCAAATAAAAATAAAAGATGAAGAAGATAATATCCAAAATATCTTTAAAAACACAAAAATAATAGTTCAAAAAATTGAAAACATTTAAGAACTATTATTTTTTTAATAAGAACTATTTATTAGCTAATTCTTCTAAAGATTTATAATTATCAATAATATCCTCTTTATTTTTCTCTAAAAGTTCCTTATTAGAGCGATATCTATTTTCATTTCTAAAAATTTCCTCTAGTCTTTCAAAATCTGCTCCAGAATCAAGACTAAACTTACCAGTTTCAGGATTATATCTAAAAAGTGGAAAATATCCTGATAAAGTTGCTAACTTTTCCTCTTGTAAAGAATCTTTCATTCCCGTTTTAATTCCATGTGCAATACAAGGAGCATAAGCAATTAATATTGAAGGACCTGGATACTTCTCAGCTTCTAATATTGTTCTAATTGTATGCATATAATTAGCCCCAAGTGAAATAGTACCAACATAAACATGAGGATAATTTAAGGCTATTTTTGCCAAATTTTTCTTAGCAGTCTTCTTTCCACTACTGGCAAATTTAGCAATTGCTCCTGGTCTTGTTGCTTTTGAAGACTGACCTCCTGTATTAGAATAAACTTCTGTATCAAGCACTAAAATATTAACGTTCTCATTGTTAGCTAAAACATGATCTATACCACCATAACCTATATCATATGCCCAGCCATCTCCTCCAACTAACCAAACACTTTTTTCTTTTATATATTTTTTAAAAGGTTCAATTTCCTTAAAATCTTCATAATCTAAATTTTCATAAACTTTAAACGATACTTCCTTAGAATAATTATTTAAATACTCCTCTATTAATTTTTTATTATGATCATTTACTTTATCAATATTATCTTGCATCAACTTGCTAATTTTTTCCTTCATAAAATCTTCAGCAATTCTAATTCCATATCCAAATTCAGCATTATCTTCAAATAAAGAATTAACCCAAGGCACGCTCCAAGGTGTACTAGGAAGAGCAGCTCCATAAATAGAAGAACATCCCGTAGCATTAGCAATCATTAAATTGTCTTTAAATAGTTGTGATAAAAGTTTTAAATAAGGAGTTTCCCCACAACCACTACAAGCACCTGAGAATGAAAAACTAGGTTTTATAAATTGACTTCCCTTTACAGTGTTAACATCCATTACTTTTTTATCTTCAAGTGTTTCCAAATAATTAAATTTTACCTTTTCTTTTTCTTTAATTTTATCCATCCTTATCGCACCGGTTGGACAAATATTACTACATAAAAAGCATCCTGTACAATCATAAACAGACACTCCAACAGTATACATTAAATCATGATCTTTTATTTTAGCTTCCTTACAGTCTTGTTTTACTTCTTCCGGAGCTTTTTCATATTCATCTTTTGTAAGTAAATATGGTCTTACAACAGCATGAGGACAAACAAAAGAACACAAATTACACATTATACATTTTTCTTTATCATAACTAGGAACTATATTAGAAATTCCTCTTTTCTCCAAAGCAGATAAACCAGGTTCATAAATACCATCTTCTTTACCCTCAAACATACTAACTTTAATATCATTACCCATATCATGTTCAAGTAATGAAAAAATATTATTTTGTACCGCTTCTTTTTCCATTACTCCTATTTCCATAATATTAACTTTATTAATATTATTTAAAGCATCTTTTAAAGCATTTAAGTTAGCATTAACAACTCTTTCTCCTTTAGAAGAAAAGTTCTTTTTTATCATTTCTTCTATATAACTAAGATAATTAGAACGAGGCATCAGATTAGCTAAATGTAAAATAACACTTTCCATAATCATACTTATCTTATTAGGAATTCCATTATCTTTAGCTATTTTTGAAGCATTAATAGTATAAACACTAATATCTCTTTTCTTAATTATATCTAAATAATTTTGAGGAAGTTTTAATTCATCTACCTCTGTATTTAAAATAAATATTCCCTCTTCTTCTATCTTATCTAACATATTAAATTTCTTTAAATATGTATCTTTAGAACACACTACTACTTTAGGATTCTCAACATAATAAGTACTACGTATTGGATTATCACTAAATCTTAAATGACTTTTAGTAACACCCCCACTTTTCTTAGAATCATACTCAAAATATCCTTGAACATATTTTTCCGTATTTTCTCCCACAATTGTTAAAATATCTTTTGAAGTAGTAATAAGTCCATCAGAACCATATCCATAAATTAGCATTTCCTCATAATCTTTTTTAAATTTTGTAGTAGTTCGTTCTAAAGAAAGATTAGTAACATCATCCAAAATACCTAAAGTAAAACTTCGATTATTATTAGTATTTAAATATCGATATACTGCCTCGATATCATTTAAATTTGTATTTTTAGAAGAAAGTCCATATCTTCCCCCCACTACTTCGATATTTAAATCATAAGTTTTAATAATATCGCTTACATCCAAACATAATGGATCTTTGCCCGCACCAAATTCCTTCACTCTATCTAAAACTGCTATTTTTTTAACTGAATTAGGCAAAACTTTTAAAAAGTACTTAGCTGAAAATGGTCGATAAAGATGTACTTCAATAAGACCAATTTTCTCTTTAGAAAGATCAATATATTCTTTTATAGTTTCACAAACAGACCCCATTGCCACAATAATATGTTTAGCTTTTTTATCTCCATAATAATTAAAAGGTTTATAATCACGCCCTGTAATTTTATTAATCTCTTCCATATAACTATTTACAATATCAGGCATATTATCATAAAACTTATTACGAGCTTCAATTGCTTGAAAATACATTGTATCTCCTTGATTACTACCTCTAGTATTAGGATTATCTATATCAAGAGATCTATTTCTAAATTCTTGTAAAGCTTTTTTATCAATTAACTTTTCAATTTTATCAAAATCAATTACCTCAATTTTATTATACTCATGAGAAGTACGGAAACCATCAAAAAAGTTTAAAAAAGGAAGTCTTCCCTTTATAGCAGAAAGATAACACACACTTGTTAAATCCATAACTTGTTGCACTGAACTAGAAGCTAAAATCGAAAAGCCCGTTCCCCTTGCCGCATAAATATCACTTTGATCGCCCATAATTGAAAGAGCATGAGTTGCAATAGTTCTAGCAGCTACATTTATAACTCCTGGAAGCATTTCTCCTGCAATTTTATACATATTTGGAAGCATAAGTAAAAGTCCTTGACTAGCTGTATAAGTACTAGCAAGTACACCGTTTTGTAAAAGTCCATGAACTGTCGCAATCGCTCCAGCCTCACTTTGCATTTCTACAACTTTTACCTTATCACCAAAAAAATTCTTTTCTCCATTGTTCGCCAATACCTCTATATTTTCTGCCATTGGCGAAGCTGGAGTAATCGGATAAATACCTGCAACTTCTGTAAATTTATAAGACACACTAGCACAAGCTTTATTTCCATCCATTATTTTTTTCATAAACAATCACCTTTTTTATTATACTATATTTTAACAAAAAAAAGAAGAGCTAAACAGCTGCTCTTTTATAACCACCATTCATATCTTCTTGTCTTAATGGATCAAAACGATTAGGTACTGTTGGTGCTCCAATTATAGTATTTTGAGAATTAACATTTCCCATATTAGGAACATTATTTCCAAAATTATTACCATTAACTACTTGTTTTTCCTTCAAATTCTCAATACCTGATACAAATTGACGAGAAGGTTGAGGAGAAGAAGATACATTTACAAACTCTCTTTCAGGTTCTGGAAAAATAGTATCATTTTCAATACCAGTTAATTCTGTAATTTCCTCAGAAGTTTCTTTATAAGCATCATCTATTTTATTAGCTTTAACAAGTTGTGAATAATTATCTTTTATGAACTCAGCCATTACTTTTTTCAATTCTTTTAACTCTTCACGAGCTTTTTGTTCTAATTTACCAAGCTCTTCTTTACGACTAGTATTAGATCTTAATTCTTGTTTTATTCTATTATATTTTTCTCTTCTATCATTAAACAACGCTTCTAATGCATTTAATGCATTTCTTACAAAATCATCTTCTTTACCAGTTAAAAAATCTAAATCTAACCCATTAATACCATTCATAGTATCTTGAGCATCTTTTTTACTTTCTTGAAGCTTAGTTCCAATTTCCGTTTCTTCTCCATATTTTTTAGTTATATTATCAATTTCTTGTTGTTTAAGTTCAATATTTTTATTGTTTCCATCATAATCTTTCTTAACAGCTTCTTTAAAATTTATAATTTTAGGAGAAAAATTATCTTTAGTAGCAAGTGCTTCTTCAAATGCTTCTTTAGTTATAACTTCTTCTTTTGGTTTTTCTTCTTTAATTTCTACTTTAGGTTTCTTTTCTTCTTTTGGTGCTTCTTTATAAGTTTTACCTAATTTCTCATTAATTTTATCAATATCATCACTTGTAACATCTTCTTCTGGTTTATGTCCACTATAAGCGAAATTATATTCTTTTTCACTTTCTTCTTTTTCTCTTGCCTCAGGAACTATTCTTAATTTTGGTTTTTCTAATCTTTCTTCTTCTGGTTTTCTAGATTCTAAAACTGGTTCTTTTTTCTCTTCTCTAAAAGCATTCTTTACAATTGATTTTTTAACCATTTCCATAATATGTTCATAATCTAAAGCACGAACTTTTAATTTTTTAGCACCTTGCAATTGTGTAACTTCAGATTCAACATTATTTATTAGTTTGATATTTTCCATAATTAAACCTCCCTACTTAAGCTTCTTCCTTTTTAGCTAATTGTCTTAGTACATCTTTAATTTTAGACCATTCATCATCATTTTCCACACCTAAAAACCTAGTTCCCATACTATCTTGAATTACTTCAGTAACATAAATAGTAATATTTCCATTTTGATCAACTTCATTTTTTGTATAAACTAAATAACGTTTTTTTGTATCATTAAATTCGAAACTAATTACTTCTTCTACTTCTTCTGTAGAACCATCAGCTTTATTAATAGTTAAGATTTTCTTATCTTCCATATTAGCCTCCTTTATTATCTATAAGCATTGTAACACAAAAAAAAAGCAATTTCAACAAATTTATTACTTTTTTATCTTATTAATATCTAAATAAACCTATCTTATATTATTTCCTACACTAGTAACTGTATCAGAGACAACAATTTTACTACTATCATTTATAGTTATCATGTCCTTTAAAGTTACACTTCCTCCCGTATATAAACCATTAACAGCCTTTCCAGTATGCAAATTATTTTGATATAAATAATAAGTATTATCAGAAATATTATTATTACTTATAAGAATTGTTTTAAAATCTTTAGGAGCTACAAAAGAAATCACTTCTTCTTTTTTAGAATTTGCTAAAGTAACTGTATTTTCAGAAGAAATATCCTCATCTAAACTTAAACAAATAGTTTTTTGATCAGAACTTTTAAGCGGAGTCTCTAACATTCCTACTCCTAAAGCAATTACTGTTCCACCATTTATAGTAAAACCATCATTAGTATCAATTCCCTGACAATAATCACTAACTCCTCCAGAGATAAAAATAGTTCCATTATTGATTACTACTCCCTCCAAAGCATTAATACCATCACCATCTGCATCAATATAAATATTTCCATCATCAATTGTGATCAAACCATTTTCTTTTCCATCTGTTTTTATTCCTGCTCTTTTAGCAGTAATATTAATATTACCACTTTCAAATACTATATTACTTCCCACAGCAGTTATTCCATTACCTTCTAATTGATTACCTGCTATATTCAAAGTTCCTTCTCCTGTAAAAGTTATATCTCCGTTCACATATAAAGAGCTTTTATAATCACTCTTACCTTCCGAATACAAAGTATTAGTAGAGCCTTCTACTAAATCTATATTTAAACTATTTAAATTTTTTCCAATAATAGCACTACTATTATTGCTGTTTATTTCTACATTATTTAATACTAAAGTAACATCTTCATCCAGAGCATCAATTAAAATATGATTACTAGAAGTACCAGTTAGATTATAAGTACCACCACTATTTATAATAATATTATTATCAAATTGACTAATATCTATAGTTTTATTATTACCTGTTAAAATATCTATGTCAGAATCAAGATAATAACGAACAGAATATAAATAAGCAAAAACAATAAGAATTAAAATAATAAATATCACTATTGAAATAATAATTATACTCTTCTTACTAACCATATTTTAATCACTCCTTCCTAAGTCCATCACTAATTTTATATTACATTTTTGTAATTTATGTGATAAATATAAAAATAATTAATAAATTTTTATATTAATTTAACTCGCTTAATAAACTATTTAACATTTTATTGCTTTCTACTCTATTTATAGCAAAACATTTAATACCTAAATCTTTAAAAGAAGACCCACAGTGATA
>URXR01000005.1 GCA_900551925.1 uncultured Mycoplasmatota bacterium
CAAATTTCTTCTAAAACCCCCTCAAAATGTTGTACCAAATATTGACATAACTCCCAGCAAAAATTTTATTTTTTATTTTCATTTTTACCACTTTCCTTAGTCCTATTATGTATTAATTATATAATTTATTAGCTAAAAAAACAAGTGCTATTTTAAACACTTATTTTTACTTATCTCTTATTTCACATTTAAATTTAAATTTAACCTTATCAATAATAGTTCTAAATATTTTATCAACTTCTTCTTCTTTCAAAGTTCTTGTATAATCATTAAAAGTTAAACTATAAGCAATTGATTTCTTTCCTTCAGGTACATTTTCACCTTCATATACATCGAATACTTTAACATCAGTCAATATTTTAGTACCATTACGTTTTATTTCTTTTAATAATTCTCCACTAGTGACTTTTTCACTAACTACAAAAGCTACATCTTTTACTATATCTGGATATTTAGAAGCTTCTTTATATTTTAATGGTTTAACCTTTTGCATTAATCCTTGTAATGATATTTCACATACATAGATTTGATCTTTAGAGACATTTGGAGCAATAAGTCCCATAATCCCTACTGGTTTATGATCAATTAATATCTTACAAGAAACACCAGGATGTAAATCCTCTATTTCACCTTTTTCAAATTGATAACGATTAGCAAAACCTAAATAATTAAAGATGTCTTCAACCATTCCTTTCATTAAATAAAAATCACATTTTTTAGCACTTTGAAAACTATTAACTAAATATTCACCTTTCATTAAAAATGTTATTTTACTCTCTTCATTATAATTTTTATCATAAGTCTTAGCAATTTCATAAATCATTATATTTGAAACATGTCTATCTTTATTATATTTATAAACTTGTAAAAGCGAAGGAATTAAAGTAGTTCTAATAATACTTTTATCCGTACTCATTGGGTTAGGAAGTACTGCTTTTTCTTTTTTCTCATAATCAAACATTTTACTCATACCAGGAGAAACTAAAGTATAAGTCTTAACTTCATTAAAACCTAAACTTCTAAGTCTTTTTGATATAATTTTACGATACTTTACATCTCCAAGATACTTACCTTGTCTAATGCCTACCTTTGGTAAAGTAGATACTAAATTTTGATAACCATAAAGACGTCCTATTTCTTCTGCTATATCATTAACATTAGGATCTATATCTAATCTTCTTTTAGGAATAGTTACTGTAAATTTATGATCTTTAATCGTATAAGGAAAATCAAGTCTTTCCAATTGATACTTCATATCTTCTTCCGTTATTTCTATTCCTAACATCTTATCCACTTGCTCTGGATAAAATGAGACAATTTTCTCATCTTTATTAATAACATCATGACTAACTGTTCCTGATAAAACTACTCCTCCAGCATACTTTTCTAACAAATGACAAGCTCTTTCAATAGCTAATTTAGTATATTCATAATTTAATCCTTTACCATATCTAATACTAGCTTCACTTCTTAAATCTAGTTTACTAGCTGTATAACGAATACTAACTGCATCAAAAATAGCACTTTCAATTAATATATTTTTAGTATTATTTGTAACTTCCGTATTTTCTCCACCCATAACTCCAGCAACGCAAACTGGATCTTTTCCATCAGTAATAACAATATCACTACTATCTAATACTCTTTCTTTACCATCTAAAGTTACTATTCTTTCTTCATCTTTAGCATCTCTTACTAAAATATAATCACCAAGTTTATCCTTATCAAAGAAATGAAGTGGTTGTCCAAATTCTAACATTACATAATTAGAAATATCAACTACATTATTAATAGGTCTCATTCCTACTGATAAAAGACGCTTTTGAATAAAATCTGGGGAAGGTCCTATCTTTACATTAGTTACCATTTTAGCTAAATAATATGGACATTTTGATGTCTTAACTTCTAATTTAAAATGATTAGGAACAGAATCATCAACAGGAGAATATCCTAATTCTGGTAATTTAACTTTACGATTTAAAATTGCTGCGATTTCATAAGCAAACCCAATATGATAATAGCAATCATTATTACGATGTTTATGTATATCAAGTTCATAAAGAGTTGAACTAAGTCCTAAATAAACTAAAGGATCTTTTCCAACTGGAGCATTATCATCAAGTTCACAAATACCACGATTATAAGCTTCCTCTGTTTTCTCTTCCAATCCTAGTTCATATAAAGCACAAATCATTCCATTAGACTCTTCTCCTCTAATTTTGCTTGCTTTAATAACAAAATCTCCAGGAAGTCTCGCTCCAGGAAGCGCTACTATTACTTTTAACCCATCTCTTACATTAGAAGCCCCACAAACTATTTTTACAATATCATTAGAGCCAACGTTAACTTCACATAGATTTAAATGATCACTATTAGGATGTTTTCTTGTATGAACTATTTCTCCTATTACAAGATTATCAATATGATTAGATATAACTTTTTCGACATTAATACCAGCTTCAGTTATCTTAACTGCTAATTTTTCCAAATCTTGATCACTAATATCAATATAATCTTTTACCCACTCTAAATTAATCATTATTTGAAACCTCCTCTCTATCAAAGTTTCCTACTTCTCTTAAATCTGTATTATAAAACACTCTTAAATCATTAATATCATACTTAAGCATTGCCAAGCGCTCTGCTCCGAAACCAAAAGCAAAACCACTCCATACTTCTGGATCATAACCACTCATTCTAAGCACATCAGGATGCACAACTCCAGCTCCTGCTACTGTAATATATCCAGTATTTTTACAAACATTACATCCTTTTTTCTTACAATTAAAACAGCTGATATCTACTTCCACTGAAGGCTCAGTAAATTGATAATAACTAGGACGAAAGCGTGTTTCTACATCTTCTCCAAATAATTTTTTAACAATTACATCAATTGTACCTTTTAAATCAGATAGCGATATATCTTTATCAACTAATAAACCTTCTATTTGCATAAATTGATGTGAATGAGTAGCATCATCATCATCTCTTCGATATGTTTTTCCAGGACAAATAACTCTAACTGGAACTTTTCCTTCACCTTTAAGCATCGTACGAACTTGCATTGGAGAAGTTTGACTACGAAGTAATATTTCCTCACCTTCTAAATAAAAAGTATCTTGAGCATCTCTAGCTGGATGTCCTTTAGGAATATTAAGCATTTCAAAATTATATTTATCTTCCTCAATTTCTGGACCATCCACTACATCATAACCCATACTAATACATACTTCTTCTACTTCTTCAATTAACTTTTCTAAAACATTAGGAGCCCCCATATTAATCTTAGTTCCTGGTAAACTAATATCAATAGCTTCTTCTTCTAATTTTTCTTTTAAAATCTTTTCTTCAAACTCACTTTTAAGAACTTCATAATTCTCATTAAAAAAATCCTTAAGCAAATTAATTTTTTGCCCATACTCTTTTTTTTCATCATTACCAAGTTCTTTCATTTTTCCATATAATCCTGTAATTATTCCTTTTTTTCCCATATACTTAAGTTTAATTTCATTAAGTTCTTTTAAACATTTAACACTACTTAAATCTTTTTTAATATCTTCTTTAATCTTTTCCATAATACTCTCCTTTAAAAATAAAAAGGCAGAACCAAAGGACGATTAAATCGTGGTACCACCTTATTTCATAGTTAAACTATCTCCAAAACCATTAACGCTGGTTAAACGATTATGCTAAAGAGTGAATTCATAAAAATTTGCTTTAAAAGTTTGCACCAACCACTTTTTCTCTAAAAAGTAAATACTTTTATTACTATGTTCTTATCATCGCACCTAATTAGTATTCTATCATAAATTTTAAATTTATCAAATATTTTTCTTATTTTTTAACGTTTCTTCATCGTAAAATGTAAAACCCCACGGTGAATCTTTATCAAACTCACCATATCCTGATTCTAAAGACTCTTCAAAAAAATTGATAGGTAAATCTTCTTCATTATAAATAGCATCACTATAATAAAGGTTATAAACCTTTTCTGCCAAACTAGAAAAACCTTCACGTTTAATATTATGCTTAGCATCATAACTAGCCAGCTTTATAATCCATTCATCTTTATAACTATTAATATTACCTACTTCTTCTCGTTTTAAAACCCCTTCTTTATACCCTAAATAATAATTCTTATCTTCATTATCAATATATTGCTTATATAAATTTTCTTCTAAAAATCCATCTAAGTAACCAAAAGCCAAGATTTGTTTTTCTCTCGCTTTAGGATTATCTTTTAACTTGTTATCAAACATATATCTATCTACTTTAACATCAATCACTTTACTTTTTCACCTTACTTTTTATTGGTTTTTCTATATTTTCTAATTCATCTAAGTTATCTTCCAATACATCTTCATAATATTTTTCATAAAAAGGCTTACTATTAGCACTAAATCTTCTACCACTAACAAAGTTTTTAGCATCAAACTCTGCTAAACTTTTAATCCAAGTATCCTTTTCCATCTTCCATTCTTCATACTCTTTGCCATCCTGTCTTTTATCTAATCTAGCACTTTCTCCT
Organism: uncultured Mycoplasmatota bacterium; assembly: GCA_900551925.1. Classification (GTDB taxonomy): domain Bacteria; phylum Bacillota_I; class Bacilli_A; order RF39; family UBA660; genus UMGS1449. The sequence continues at coordinate 4,529 of URXR01000005.1, forward strand.
TGTCTATATCCTAAATTATATGCTACAAACATATTTTCTTTAAAATCTAATAAATCCTCGTACACTTCTTCTTTAAAATATCCATCTAAATATCCAAAAGCAAAACATTGTCTTTCTAAAGATGGACAAGATTTTTTTAATTCTGTATCAAACATATACTTCTTTATATTAACATTACTAAATTTATACATAAATACCTCCTAATTAAATACTACCTTTCATAACACGCACCTTATGAACTTCTTCCCCAGTTAAATCTACTTCTTTTACTTCTTTTGATAATATATCAAACTCAAATTCACTTAAAACTTCATCTAAAGCTGCTTTTATTCCTCTTGCTCCAGTTCCTTTACTCATTGCTTTTTTAGCTAAAGAATAAATAAAATCTTCATCAAAAGTAATTTTAATACCAAGTCCATTATAAAACTCATTAATTAAATTTAAAGCACTTATATCAGAATCTTTAATAATTTTAACAAAATCTAAAAGTTCTAAATCATTAGTTTTAGCAATATAAGTTAATCTTCCAACCAGTTCTGGAATAAGTCCATATTCTATTAAATCATCACTATTATACATATATTCAGCTTTTTCTTGATTAGAATTAAATCCGATAGTATTATTTTTTATTTTATCTATTCCTGAAAAAGCTCCAAGTAAAAATACCGTTAAAGAGGAAGTATCAAACACAATAGTACTCTTTCCTTGCTTACTTTTTACACCCTCTATTTGAAATTGTCCACCTTCAATTACTTTCAAAAGCGATTGTTGAACTCCAACTGTAGAAACTGTTTTATCTCCATGTTCACTTTTTTTATCAATTTCATCAATTACTAAAATTCCTTTTTCAGCTTTATCTAAATCACCATTTGCTCGCTCATATAAATCACTAAGCATTTCTATAACACTTCTTCCAACATAGCCTTCCATCGTAAATTTAGTAGCATCCTCAATAACATAAACTGCATCATATATATTAGCAATTTGTTTAATAATTTCTGTTTTTCCCGTTCCTGTTTTTCCCATAATAAGCATATTTTTCTTTAAAAGTCTTATTTTATCCTTAGAAAAATTAAGATTAGCTAAATTTCTATTATGAACAATTGTAGCAATAGCTTTATCTACTACTTCATCTTGCCCAATAATAGATTTTTTTACCCTTTTACTTAAATCCTTAATATTGATATCATCTTTAGAAAAATCTTTATCTTTCTCTAAATAAAGCTTTGGTTCTTCAATTAAAATGGAATTATCAAGTTTTGGAAACTGATTTTCTACTCTCTTTACTTCATTAAAATTTACTCTAATTTTTGTACCATTATATTGATTTCTCAATTGTTTAAGAGCCTCTTTAAATGTAAGATTTTCTTCATTCATAAAATTTTCTACAAACTGAAAAATACCAGGATAAATACCTACTTCAGGTTTTGAACTTGTTGTAATTAAAGGAAAAATATCCCCTTCATTCTTATCACTTAAAATCTCAGCATAACTATTATCTTCATCTATAGAAACAATATATATTTCTTCACAGATAAAATCATCTTCACTAACTCTTCGAAGCTTTGCCCCTATATCAAATTCTTTTTTCGCCATAATCTCATCTCCGTAGGGCTTATATTAACAGAAAAACTAAAAAAAGACAAGAAAAAATTAACCAAGTTCTTTTCCAATTAATCTATTCTTATCTATACCATTTAAATAATCCTTAACATCCATAATCTTTTTCCCTGCTACTTGCACTCTTAATATCTTTATTTCTTTATCAAGACAAGCTACATAAAAACTATTTTTATCTATTCTTGTAATAGTACCAGGTTTTACATTTTCTAAAGTAAGACCATCATCCAAACTTGATAAAAACAATTTTAAATTTTCTCCATCTATCTTAGTATACCCACCAGGAACTGAAGAAAGTCCTCTTATTTTATTATGAACATCTTCTGCTCTTTGGTTAAAGTCAATAAACTCATCTTCTCTTTTTATAACATTAGCAATTGTTTTCAAATTAGAATCTTGTTTAATTCTTTTACAAGTTTTATTAAAAATACTAGGTAATGTTTTCTTTAAAAGCGAAGCCCCAAGTAAGGATAATTTTTGACTAACAATATCATAAGTATCATCTTTTAAAATATCTATTTCCTCTGCTGTAATAATATCTCCACTATCCATTCCTTTATCAGTAAACATTATTGTAATTCCCGTTTTCTCTTCTCCATTTATAATAGCCCAATGAATTGGAGCTCCTCCGCGGTATTTAGGAAGAATAGAAGCATGAACATTTACAGTATCATATTCTGGAGCATAAATAAGTTCTTCAGGAAGAATTTGTCCATAAGCACAAGTAATAATTATATCTGGTTCAAACTCTAATATTTTATGATATTCATCCTTAAGTTTTTCTAAAGATAAAACCGGTATCTTATTTCTAAGAGCTTCTTCTTTAACCGGACAAGGTCTAAGCACTTTTTTTCTTCCAACCATCTTATCAGGCTGAGTAACTACTAAAACCACATTAACTTCTTCTATTAACATTTTAAGTACAGGTACACTATAAAGAGGAGTCCCCATAAAAACTACTCTTTTGTCTTTCATATCATCACCTCTATCTCTTTGGTTTACTTCTTCTACTTTCTTCTTCTAAAATTTCTTGTACTCTTACACTTTTTCTAAGATTTAATTCTTTTTCAATTATTTCTATTTTTTTCATTACTAATTTATACTTTTCTTGCTTCATATATTCTTTATATTTACCTCTAACCAAAGATTTAAATCTTTCAAGTTCATCTAAAACTAAATCAAAAGGCGTATCATCATCACTATCATCATCTATTATTGTCATAATAGTCAAAATCTTTTCAAGAGTTCTCTTACATTTTTTATCAATTAATTTTTCAATCAAAGTAGGATTAATAATTATCATTTCATTAACATTAATCATATCTTCAAAATTAAGACCATCCTTAGGTTTAACATTAAATCCCTTTAACTTTTCATATTCCATATAAGTAATGACATCAGATTTAGCATCTTTTTTTACTACAAATCTTTTCTCTTCATTCAATTTTAATCACCGCCCTGATTCAAATTCATTTTTTTATTTCGTTCTTCTGTTAATCTAAGCTGTTCTTTTTTGCGATAATCAGCTATTTTTTTATGATCTCCGCTTAAAAGCACTTCCGGAACTTTCATTCCTTTAAACTCTCTCGGTTTAGTATAAACTGGATAATCTAGAAGATTACTATCAAAAGATTCACTTTCTAAAGAATCCTTACTAATTACTCCTTCGACTAATCTAATAACAGCATCACTAATAACCATAGCAGGAAGCTCTCCGCCAGACAAAACAAATTCTCCAATTGAAATTTCTTCATCAATTACAGCCTTTATTCTATCATCAAATCCCTCATAATGTCCACATATTAAAATCAAATGTTTATAATTTTTCAATCTCTTAGCTTCTTTCTGATTAAATAACCTTCCCCCTGGAGAAAGAAGAATTACATGACTGTCTTTTGTTTTTATATCCATAAGAGCATCATAAATAGGTTGAATCATAAGTACCATTCCTGCTCCACCCCCAAAAGGTGTATCATCAACTTTACCATGACTATCAAGAGTATAATCTCTAAAGTTAATTAAATTTATACTTACTTTAGAACTATCTATAGCTCTTTTTATAATAGAAGTTTCCAAAAATCCTTTAAACATTTCTGGAAATAACGTCAAAATATCAATTCGCATCAATTAACCCCTCCACATTTTTAAAATATATTTTATCAGACTCAATTCTATCAATAAAATGTTCATTTAAAGGAATAAGTACTTCTTTTTCACCTTGAATATAAAATATATAATTAGAAGCCCCTGCATCAATAATATCAACAACTTTTCCTAAACTTTTCTTATCAAAAAAACACTCACAATCAATAAAATCTTCAAAAACATATTGACCAGTTTCTAAATTTAAATCATCTCGTAAAACATATACTTTTTTATTAACATATTTTTTAATTAAATCAATATTTTCTAAGTTAGCAAAAGATACTAAATATCCCTCTTTAAATTTTCTATAAGTATTAAGACTTAATTTTTCTTTTGAATCCTCTATAAAAAAAGAAAAAGATTTACTAAGTACTCTATTAATATATTTAAAATCTGTTTTAAATTTAATTTCCCCTTTTAATCCATGTGTACCTTCAAATTTACCAATATATACATATTTCATAAAAAAACCTCACATTTATCTATATTATAACACAACCAAAGTAAAAAATTAACCTTTATAAAAACAAAAAAATGATGAATAAATCATCATTTGAATTAATAAGTTCTTCTTTAGTCAATCCTATATATTCTACTTTACTATCAAACTTTTTTAACTTTCATCTATTCTATATTTAAAACTCATTTTTTATTACAAAAAAAGTCCCAAAGGACTAAGCATATCTTTTCTTAAACATTAAAATTGAACCACCTACTAAAGCAATAGGAACTAAAATATACGCATAATCACTAATTCCTGTATTAGGATTGCTTTCAGTTGCTACTGTTTCTCCAGTAGTAGTCGTAGTTGTAGTAGTAGTGGTTGTTCCATTTTCATATTCAGCATAATGAGTATTATAAGCATCTACTAATGTGCTAGCACTACTAACTTCAAAAATACCACGATATACATAAATTTTAGAAGTATCTTCCTTATTAACAGCAGCTACTCCCACTATATATCCAGTATCTTGAGTTTCATCATACTCTAAATCTGCAAAAGCTAAATTGCCATCAGAAACCTTTATCCAACTACTTAAATCATCAGTAGAATTAACTGTAGGAATATAAGCCATTATTGAATCTTCTGCTCCTAAACTAGTACCTTCAAAAGTATCACTAAGATAGTTTTGATAAAGTGAATCTTCAATTTTTACATACCTATAATAAACATCATAAGTTGCCAAAAAATCAGTAAGTTCTTGATTATCGCTTAAATCTTCTCCTTCAATTAAATCACCAATAAATCCTACTTCTGATCCTATCGAAGTCCAATCTTCTTCAGCATTAACAAATCCTATAAATCCAAATACCCCTACCATTACAATTAGCAAACATAATACTTTTTTCATAGTCTATCATCTCCTATAATAAAAGCTTAATATAGAAAATAAAAATAGTAAATAGTTTTACAAACAAAAAATAAACAATTGACACAAAGTTTGTCAATTGCTTTTACAATATCTAGTAATTATCTTTACTATCATAAGGTAATTTTATTATTGCCTCTGTATACTCACCTAATACTGACTTATATTTAAGCTCTCCTTGATGAAGTCTAATAATTTCTGATGATAAAGAAACTCCTATCCCACACCCTTTATCTTTTGAAGAATAAAATAATTGTCCAATTTTTTCTAGTTCTTCCTCTGTCATTCCTTTACCATTATCTTTAAGTTTTATAATCACATATCTTTTTGACTTCTTCAAAGTAATATCTATCTTACCATCACCCTCAATAGCTTCACAAGAATTTTTTAACATATTAATTATTACTTGTTTCAATCTATTATAATCACCATTAATTAAAATTTCATCTTTATCATCAAAATTATAATTTATCTTAACATCACAATTTTCTAAATACATTTTCATACTACTAATTGTATCTTGTATTAAACTATCTACATCCATAATATCTGTATTTATTTTTATTTTAGTATATTCACTAAAATTATCCATTATATCTAAAGTTCTATCTATTTCATCTTGAATAATACTATTATATCTTTTAACTTTATCTATATCATCATAATCCATCATTGCTAAATATCCTTTACAAACTGCAATAGGATTTTTAACTTCATGAGTAATTTTAAAAAGTGAATTTTTTAAATTTTTTTCTCTTTCTAACTCTTTTAAAGTTTGATTTAAAGAAATAGTTTTTTCAAATATATTAATAATATTAATAACTAAAACTCCAATTAAATAAAAAGCAATTAAACTTAAAAATATTTTACATAAAGTAACAGCATTATCATTTCCTATTAAATAAAAATTTTCAATGGTTAAAGATACACCCTTAATAAATAAAAATGTAAGAAGTATATAATTATAAGATTTCTTTTTCTTATTCATAATTATAAATATAAGTAGATAAACCATGTATTCAATAAGTAAAACATCTAAATTATAACCATGGAAAAAATAAAACACTATCATAACTATAGCAAGTAAACTTGAAGCTACTTTTCGCATATATAAAATAGAGATAATAAAAGGAATATTTACTAACAAAACATCATACGTAGTATTAAAAGTAGAATATTTAATAAGCAAAAAAGTAGCCGAAAAATTAGCAATATCTATTAAATAATCCTTACTAATTTTTCCCACATTAGTATTATGAGCCCTAAGAATTAAAATTAAAATCATCGGAAATAAAATTAAAATTACATCTAAAATAAGATTATCAAAAAACGACATATTACCACCTTTTTAAGTATAAAAGAAGTAACTGTCGTTAAATGTCGAAATTTGTAAAATTATTTCATATCATCAATATATTTTTTTAATTGTTTAGAATTAGGTCCTAAAATTATTTTTAACTGATTATCAAGTTCCACTATTCCTTTAGCACCAAGTCCTACAATAGCATCTTTATCAACTTTATCCATATCTTCAAGAGTTACAATAAATCTTGATAAATTCACTTCACTATCAATTATATTATCTTTTCCACCTAAATACTCTACTAGCTTATTCATATCAAGCTTAACATCTTTCTTATTTATTTTTAAAATTGCTAATAAAAATATTAAAAATACTATAATAATTATTAAATATTCATAAGTCATTAAAATCACCTATAATAATTATACATTATTTTTAGAAATTTTAAAACATTTTTTCATAGTATTTAGTAAATAGGTATTAGCTCTGCACCAAAAAAAATATCGAGAATATCTTATATTAGAAAGAAAAAAGGGGTGGATTATATATGAATAACAGCTCATGTTGTATAGGTAATGTTTTAGAGGTAATAAATGTACTTCAATGTCAAGCCGAAAAAATTGACGATATACCAAATGCCTGCGATAGACCTTTCTTAGGTTTCTCTAGTAATTCTAATACTTTTGTTTATAATACTAGACCTATTACTTTATATACATCTAATAACACTTTAATTGAAGCACCATATACATTAGGAACTGAGACTGGAACTTCAAGTGTCTTTAGAGTAGAAAAAACTGATTGTGAAACTGCTACACTTAGAATACTTGCACCAAATCCAGATAGCACCAGTACTTTTCCTTATGTAAAAACAGATTCATTTATTATTGTTAATAATAACTGCATCTGTGCTATTCAATGCTTACCAGACACGTTTATAGATTGTGTATAAGAAAGGAGGATTAATATGTGTGGAAATAATTGTGAATCTTTAAGTAAAACACTTTGCATGATAGTAAAACTTCAAAAACAAGGTGAATGTATAGATTCAAGTCTTATGTCATGTGATAGACCATATCTTGGAGTAAACTCTAATAGCACTTATAATACTAGACCTATTACTTTATATACTTGTCCAAATAACACACTTTGGACTATGCCTTTTACTATAGGAACTGAAACAGGTACTAGTACTGTTTTTAGAGTAGAAGCTGTTGAAGATTGCTGTGCTACTTTTAGAATTCTAAGAAGTGTAAATAATACTTATGAAGCAACTGATTCCTTCTTCACAATAAATCTAAATTGTGTTGGAGCCATTCAGTGTTTAGATGACATTTTTATCGCCTGCATTTAAAAAACTTCACCAAAATGAAGTTTTTTTATTTTTCATAAATTTGTTCAATATCTCTTATATTTATCGAATCATTATCAAGAGTAATTATTCTATCTCCTATTTTACCAGCAATCTTAGTATCATAAACCCGTCCATTAGCTTTTATTATTACCTTCTTACTAAACATATAAGAACCACTTTTAACCAAACGATTAATAAAATCAACTGGAGCCTCTTCTTTAGAACTACTTGTAGGAATATCTAATCTATCTTCTAGATAAGAATAATATGTTTTTTCATTATTATTTACATCACCAATCTCAGGTTTAAAAAGATTTGACTTGTTATTATTCATATAGCCTCCTTTTTCATTATATTTTATGTTTAAAGTATTAAAAAATTCTAAAAAGCTATACTAATAATATGAAAACTAGTAAATCTTATATATATATATTATTAATTTTTTTCATTATAAGTATTAACTCTATTTATAGTTTCTCAGTATATTTAACTGATAATACCTATAGTCTTATCATAAGACAAGCTCTATTTTATTTATTGGGAATTATTCTTATTTTCATTATGCTTAAAATAAAACCAGATACTTTTATAAAATATAGTCCTTATATTTATCTAATAAATGTTATCTTACTAATTCTCGTTTTATTTTTTGGCACTACTATAAACGGTGCTACTGCTTGGTTTAGCATACCTTTAATTGGAACCTTTCAGCCTAGTGAATTCATGAAAATAGGACTTATTTTATTTCTAGCCAAAATTATTGACAGTGCAAACCTAAAAAGTACTAAAGACGAATTACTATTAATTATTAAAGTATTCATCATAACCTTAATTCCTTCAATTATAACCTTTTTAGAACCAGATACCGGAGCAGTTATCATCTATTTTGTTATTGCTTTAATAATGCTATTTATATCTAAAATAAGATATAGATGGTTTCTTATTCTAATAGGAAGCATCATCTTACTAGGAGGCATTTTTCTATTTCTTTATATCTTTAAAACTGATTCATTTATAAATATCTTTGGTTCCAGTATGTTTTACAGATTAGATAGAATTTTTGATTGGCAAAATAGTTCTGGAATGCAACTAGAAAACTCAATCATTTCTATCGGCTCCAGTGGTTATTTAGGAAATGGTATTAGCAATATTCTTCTATATTTCCCAGAAGGACATACTGATTTTATCTTCTCCTCATTTGCCTCAATATATGGACTAGTAGGCATGATTATTTTAATTCTAACTATTGTTTGGTTCGATGTTAATATATTAACTACTACACCTTCTAAAAAAGTATATAAATATGTAATTATTGGCTTTGCCGGTGCCCTTATTTATCAACAAATTCAAAATATTTCCATGACCATAGGACTTCTTCCTATAACAGGAATAACTCTTCCTTTTATTTCTTACGGAGGAAGTAGTCTCTTATCATATATGATCTTGTTAGGTATTACTATTTCCATCAAAAAAAACTCTTCCTGAGTTTTTTTCTTATAAACAAAAATTATATATTATCATTAAATTCATCATTGATATTATCTTCTATTTTAGAAAGTCTATTTATCTTTCTAGCAGCCGATACATAAACAAGAATAATAAAGCCACTAAAAATTAAAAGAAAATAAAGATTCTCCGTCATCAAACAAAAATTATAAATAGCATGAAAAATAGCAGGAACTAAAATACTCAAAATCATATTTTTTACATACTTTTTTCGATTAGTTCTCTCATTTAATTTAGCAAGTCCTAAATAATAACCCATAAATACTCCAAAACAAACATGTCCCGGAACCGAAAGTATAGCCCTATAAATTCCTAGAGTAATTCCTCCTTCAATAACATAGAAAAAATTCTCAATAGCAGCAAATCCTAAAGCTACAAATACTGCATAAACAATAATATCATATATTTGATCAAAATCTTTATGAGGATAACCAATAAATCTTATCATAATCCATTTCATAAATTCTTCAACTAAAGCAACCTCTAAAAAAACTAAAATAAACAATTCAAAAAAACTAAACTGACTATAATCTCCTGACAAATAAAGATGTGGCATTATAAGAATTAACAAAAGATTTACTATAACAACTAAAATAGCAGCTAAAAATCCTGAAGCAAAAAGTCCCATTAAAAGACTTTTAGGTTCCTTAACTGAATCTTTTTTATAGATATAAATACCTAATAAAACTATAGGTAAAAAAGAGATAATCGATAAAAGTAAAAACATTCTACCACCAATATAATTTTATCAAATTACATAAAAAAAGGAAATAAAAAAAATTATTATCCCTTCAATTTACACATTTTGTTCTTCTTTTAAAGTAACATTTTTAGCTTGAAAACCTTTGTTAGTCTCAACTAGATCAAATTCCACTAATTGATCTTGATTAAGTGTTTTATATCCTTCTCTATTTATAGCAGAATAATGAACAAAAATATCTTCCATGTCACCGTTATCAAGAAAACCATAACCTTTAGCATCATTGAACCATTTTACTTTCTTAATCATACTCTCTACCTCACTTTCTCTATACTATTGAACTACATTAGCACTATACCATAATAATAAAGAAAATTTTGTAAAAATATGCTGAATGTTTCATTTTTTATGTTTTTTCGTAATTTTACCAAATTTCGGCAAACTTATTAACAATTAAAAATAACTAAATTTTAAAAATAGCACAAAAAAAGATTAATAAAATTAACCTTTGTTTATTCTAAGTCCATTAGTTCGACTAATTACCATAAGGAAAGAAGTAGAACAACTTCTAGGGCAAAAAAATAGTTAGTAATAATTATTAACTAACTATAGTATATTATATATTTTTATATTATATATTTTTATATTATTTATTATAATTATTACCGGGGATTTTAAATGATAAGTACTTTCACACAATAATGGATATATCAATTTGCAAGTGTGTTTCTAAATTGTCATAAATTTAATATAACTCATTGTTTCGAGAACAAATGTTTGCTATAATATATTTGGGAACATTTAATAGTTGGGTGCTACCTCTGTCTTTACAGATTGGAGGTGATGCTTGTGAGTAAAAAAGATCTTTTGATCTTTTCTTTAATCATTATTATCCTTTTACTTATAGCATTACTTTTTGTGATTCCAAAATAAAAGTGCACCTAACTCAGCTTTGAATTAGGTGCTACACAAATTATTGGGTAACACTCAACATGGCAATATTGAATGTTCCTTTAATATTTTATGAAGTTTTCTTCATCCATATACATAATAATATAAAGTAGTTTTCTTCTATTGTTACTCGAAAGTTCGAGTTTTCCATCAATATGGTGGCTCCAAGTGGAATCGAACCACTGACACCAGGATTTTCAGTCCTGTGCTCTACCGACTGAGCTATGAAGCCATAATTGGCGGTTCCGACGGGACTTGAACCCGCGATCTCCTGCGTGACAGGCAGGCGTGATAACCACTACACCACGGAACCATGGTTGCGGAGGAAGGATTCGAACCTACGACCTTCGGGTTATGAGCCCGACGAGCTGACCAGACTGCTCCACTCCGCGATATAGAAAAATTTTGTGGCGGAGGAAAAGGGATTCGAACCCCTGCGCCGCTCGCACGACCTCCCGGTTTTCAAGACCGGTCCCTTCAACCAGACTTGGGTATTCCTCCGTATCAATAAAAGTTGGTGCCTAAGGCCGGACTTGAACCGGCACGAGGGATGAACCTCGCAGGATTTTAAGTCCTGTGCGTCTACCTATTTCGCCACTCAGGCATTAAAAATGGTGTCCCGCAGGCGACTCGAACGCCTGACCCTTTGATTAAAAGTCAAATGCTCTACCTGCTGAGCTAGCGGGACAAAAAAGTTGGCTGCCTCGGCTAGATTCGAACTAGCGCATGTCAGAGTCAAAGTCTGATGCCTTACCACTTGGCTACGAGGCAATCTCTGGTGGAGCGAGATGGATTTGAACCATCGAACCCGAAGGAACAGATTTACAGTCTGCCGCGTTTGACCACTTCGCTACCGCTCCATGGTGCCGAAAATAGGACTTGAACCCACAACCTACTGATTCATACTACTATAGTTTTCACTACCACTAAAAGTGTTTGTAGTCTGGACTTTCTCTTAACCATATCTAAAGACTTAGGTTCATCGTGTAAAGTCTCTACACTCGGTATTACTACCTAGCTCGGGATTGCCATACAAAGAGTATTTTTTCCTTTCCTTACGGCCATTTTTATTAGCACCTTTATAAGTTGCTGTAAGAGAATGACAGTTAGGACACAATAGAATTAAATTTTCTTCTGAATTATTTAAATAATTACCATCAATATGTTCAATTTCTAATGGCACAATTCCTGTATAAGGATTAATCTCATTCCATCCACAAATTGCGCACCTTGAATCATATTTAGTATATAAATATCTCCTAATATAATTAGAAATTTGATATTTACCTTTCATTCCAGTCTCTATGCCTTCTTTCCATCTAGAAATATACAGTGTATATTCATATTGTTTTTGACAATAATTAGAACAAAATTTACGTTCTTCTGAAATGATCTCATTACAATTTAAACAATTCATAATCCTCCATGCTTTAGGTTTCCCCGAATTAGCGATGTCCACCTTAAATGTTTCCAAATAAGGGTGCAAGATGAAGCGTACTAATATAAGTACTATCTTACAAGTCAGTTGCTCTACCAATTGAGCTATTTCGGCAAAAAAATGGTGGGCGATGAGAGACTCGAACTCCCGACCCCTTGCTTGTAAGGCAAGTGCTCTAACCAACTGAGCTAATCGCCCATCAAATAATCAACTTCTGACGCTTATAAATATAATATATTCTAAGCTCTTTGTCAATACAATTTAACATTTTTTTAATTTTTTTCTTTTCTAACTATCTAGTTTTTCCTCTTTTTCTTTAATCCATTTATCAAGGTTATCCCTTAAAATTTCAAATCCACTTCCCACTTCTTCTATCCTCATTCTCTTAGGTCTTACTTTTCGATAATTAATATCTTTAATACTAAGTTTAACTTGACATAACTCTTCATCAACATGAACTACTTTTACTTTAATAGTCTCCCCAAGCGTTACAAAATCATTAATATTTTTTACAAAGCCATGCGATATTTCTGAAATATGAATAAGACCATTATAAAATTCATCTAAACTTACAAACACTCCATAATTCTCTATTCCCGTTACCGTTCCCTCTACAATACTACCTACCTTATACTTTGGCATATAAATCACTTCCACTTATATTATAACTTATTTTTGTCAAAATTTAAAGTTTTTTCTTTCTTTACAAGTCCTAAAAAAGCCTATATAATATATAATGGTGATTAAAAATGAAAGAAAAAGTAGAAAAAGTAATCGAACAGTTAAGACCTTATCTAATGAATGACGGAGGTAATATTGAACTAGTAAAAATAGAAAATGATATTGTTTACATCTCACTAGAAGGAGCTTGTCAAGGATGTCCAATGCGTGAAATAACCTTTAAAGAAGGTATTGAAACCACTATTAAAAGTAAAGTACCTGAAGTAAAAGAAGTGAAATTAGTTAACGACTAATTTCTTTTTTTATCCAATCAATTACTGGAATATTATAATTGTTGAATCTATTAAATATATACGATATCAAATATAAAATATTATCTTTTTTCTTTAAAATCTTTTCTATATCACTTTCATCTCTATTATCAAGAACCACTTCTTCATATAAATCAAAATAATATGAAGGAAATAAAATTCTTGCTATAAGTAAAACTATATCATCTAAATTATTGATTCTTAAATACTCATTTAAAATACTTTCCGTATAATTATTATTAAGCACAAATGATTTTAAAAACTCCCCTCTATCTCTTTCTTTATAATCAACAACAAAATTCAAAGGATTTAAAAAATCTAACAAATCCATATTTACATCAATTCTCTTATGACAAACTATTTTTTCTCCATTAGTATTCACATTATCATTATAATAACTTATAGCATTCTCCCACATTCCTATAAAATAATCAATTGAAGAATCAATCACTTTATACTTACCTCTTATTTGATCAAATTGATATTCAATAAAATCTATTTTATTAGACCAATTATAACTCCAATTAGATTTATCTAACTTTTTTATTTTAAACGTTGGAACATAATAAAAACTAATCACATCATAAAAATTAATTAATCTATTTTTTACATTAGGAAGCTTCATTAGTACATAATAATTATTTTCATATCCAAACAAAACTTCATTATCCTTAGTAAGTATTATTTCATATCCTCCAAAACCACTAGTAATAAGTTCTAAATTAAGGTAATAAATTTCTAATGCTTCTTCTATATCACGTTCATAAAAATAAACTCCATAATCACTATTCAAATATCTAAAATAATAATTATTATTTATTTTTTTAATCTCCGAAACATTTATATTAAAGAAAAATAAAAGAGCATTATTCATACCTATTACCTCAGTAAATCATATGAATAGCTCTAAAATTTTATTATTAAATTTTATAGTCATCCTCTAAAGAAAACTCTACATTTTCCTCAATCCATTCTTTTCTAGGCTCTACCTTATCTCCCATTAAAACACTAACTCTTTTTTCAGCTAACATTGCATCATCAATATTAACTTTTATAAGTGTTCGAGTTGCAGGATTCATAGTAGTTTCCCAAAGTTGTTCAGCATTCATTTCTCCTAAACCTTTATATCTTTGTATTTCACATTTCTTATCTTTTGTTTCTTCTTTTAACTCTTCATTACTATAAGCATAAGAAATATTTTTACCACTAGTAATTTTATATAGTGGAGGTTGAGCAATATAAAGTTTACCCATCTCAATTAAAGGTCTCATAAATCTATAGAAAAAAGTAAGAAGTAATACCTGAATATGAGCCCCATCATCATCAGCATCGGTCATAATTATAACTTTATCATACTCTACATCACTTTTTTCAAAAGATGAACCATATCCTGCTCCAATTGTATGAATCATCGTATTAATTTCTTCATTTTTAAATATATCCTCAAGCTTAGCCTTTTCTGTATTTAACACTTTACCTCTAAGAGGAAGTACAGCTTGAAATTTTCTATCTCTTCCCTGTTTAGCAGAGCCACCTGCTGAATCACCTTCCACTAAGAAAAGTTCATTTTTATTTTTATCTTTACCACCAGCCGGAGTAAGTTTACCTGAAAGAAGTTTTTCCGAAGCTTTTTTATTTTTACCTTTTCGTATTTCTTCCCGAGCTTTTCTAGCAGCTTCTCTAGCTTGTTTACTTTTTAAAGACTTTTCAACTATCTCTGTAGCAATAGCTTTATTTTCTTCTAAGAAAAACAAAAGTTTTTCTGAAGTAATACTTTCTACAACTGTTCTAGCCGAAGGACTTCCTAGTTTTGACTTAGTTTGACCCTCAAATTGCAATAAAGACTCTGGCACCTTAAGTGAAATAACCGCAGTTATACCCTCTCTAACATCCGAGCCATCAAAAGCTTTATCTTTTCCTTTAAAAAATCCATTATTTTTAGCATACTCATTAAAAACTTTCGTAAGAGCTGTTCTAAAACCAACTTCATGAGTTCCTCCATCTACAGTTTTTACATTGTTAACAAAAGAGACTACACTTTCATTATAAGAATCAGTATATTGGAAAGCTACATCTACCTCTATATCATTCTTCTTTCCTGAGAAACTATATACCTTATGAAGAGGCTTTTTATTTTCATTAATCATTTCTACATAAGATGTAAGACCATCTTCATAATAAAATTTATCATGCTTCTTATCTTCTAAATCATATAATTCTACAGTTAAACCTTTTATTAAAAAAGCACTTTCCTGCATTCTTTCACTTATCGTAGTATAAGAAAAATTAGTTGATTTAAATATTTCTTTATCAGGCATAAAACGAACCACTGTTCCGTGCTTATTAGTGGAACCAATCTTTTTTAAAGGAACTGCTACCCTACCACCATTTTCAAACTTCATATAGTATTCCGAGCCATCTCTTCTTATAACAACTTCCAGCCATGATGAAAGAGCATTAACAACTGAAGCTCCTACTCCATGAAGTCCACCCGAAACTTTATAGCCACTTGTTTCAAACTTTCCACCAGCATGAAGTACTGTAAAAATAACCTCTGGTGTACTTTTACCACTAGCATGTTTTCCAACCGGAAGACCTCTACCTCTATCTTCCACGCTAACACTACCATCTTCATGAATTACTACTTTGATATAATCTCCAAATCCATTTATAACTTCATCTATCGAGTTATCCACAATTTCCCAAACTAAATGATGAAGACCCCTCTTATCAGTTGAACCAATATACATTCCCGGTCTTTTACGAACTGCATCAAGCCCTTCTAAAATTTTTATACTACTTTCATCATATTTTAATGCCATACTATCACCATATATTATTATATCAAAAATTATGAAAAAAATAAAAAAAGAATGTAAACATTTACACTCTAATCTTAATTTCCTTTATATTAAAGCTTAACCAAAAGAACATCACATAACCTATTTTTACATTTGTAGATTTCCTAATTATACAATTTAAAAATCAAAAAAATAGAGCATCATAACTTGATGCTCACTAATTTAAATTTTTTTATACCAATTACTTATAACTTTTTGTAATGGATAATTTTTTTTCAAAATCTCGTACATTTTTAAATAAATTTTGCATATTATCCGCCATTATTTTATTAATAAAATTATCACTATAATCTATTTTCAAATAATCTCTTAATTCTTTATTAACATTTTCAATCTTAAAAGCTTCCAAATTATGATATTCTGGATCAGGATGGTAATTCATATTATCAGTAGCCACCATTATTCTATCTTCTGGAAAACCTAAATCTTTCAAAAGATAATTTAAATGTTTTACAAAATATGGTTTTCTCTCATTCATTGTTATTTGCTCATTTTCCTTAGTTAAAAAGCCACCATGTACTAAAAGGCCTATATATCCTCCAACTCCTTTTAATCTTAATAACTGCTCATCAGTTAAATTTCTAGAATTATTGCAAAAATTTCTAACATTAGAATGCGATACTAACACAAATACTTCTTTGCCATCTTTTTGCTCTTCTTCAATTAAATCCATAATATCAAAAAATGTCTTTTGATTAGCATGAGAAACATCTATCATGATACCTAAATCAATAGCTTTTTTAAGAAATAATTTACCTTCTTCTGTTAATCCGCTATCATCTCTTATTCCTGAACCATAGATATTTTTTTCATTCCAAACAAGTAAAATACTACGCAAACCCATTTCATAAAGTTCTTCAAGTTCCTTTTCATCTTTTATATAATCACAACCTTCAATACTATACAAAAAATCAGTTTGTTTCGGTATCACACCTTGTTCCATCATAATTTCTAAATTATTAATACTATCTTCAAACATCTTAGGAACATCTAAATATTCATCTTCACTAATATCGAGTTCATCTTTCATTTCCTCTTTGGACATGAAAAACAAATTAACAATTCCACCATTTATATTATCAGGTCGATAAATTTGCTTTAAGTCTCCAATCAATTTGTCAATATCTTGATATTTATTACCTTGCTTCATTCTAAAATATAGAATTGTCAACAAATCATAATGAGCATCATACATATCTATACCTACTTTGATTGACCTTGTTTAGTAATATTAATTTCATGATTATAATTTTTATCATATTCTTTAATCAATTTATTTAAAAATCTTAACTTTAAAGTTGCTTCAGCATTACTTTTTATAACCTGTTCAATTTTTGCACTAGGAAATAATTGTCTTGGATCAATCAAATCATAATTAACCAATTTCCCATCTCTATCAAATTCAAACCTTTTTACAAGTTGAAGAGGATTTTGTCCTTTTTCAGCCCTCCTCATATTAAGCTTTTCATTTTCTTCTTTTGCCCTTTCTACTCCCATACTACTCGGATTAAATAAAATATTATGCGCTGAATCTAAAGAACCTGTAGCATTAACTCTAGTACTTCCTTGAATAACAAACGAATCATCTACCTCAGTTTTATCTAAATACGTATAATCAAGTCCATCAGGATGAGTAGTATAAGTATTACCCATAACCCCACGTGCTACATTTACACCATGTGTATAAGCATCAGAGATATTAGGAACTATATCATTATGATGAACTCCTCTCATAAGTTTTATTAAATCACTACTTGAAGCAAACATTCCAGCATGTCCAGAATATCCACCTAAAGAAAGCGCAGTCATATCATTAACTTTTCCATATTTTACATTTGGACTTCCTGTCAATAAATGATATTTATTATTTGGCACAATTAAATGAGTATCTTTTAAGTTAAGAGGTTTTATCAAGTACTTATCAACTAAATCTTCATATTTTGCTCCTGTAACATGCTCCATCACTTCTTTCATAGTAATCATACCAATATCATTATAATTATATTTACCAGTTCCCACTACATTTACTTTATAAAGCGTATCCTTAGCTTCATCAATAGTTTTCTTATCAGAAATACGACCATCAGTTCTAAATTCTGTTGTAAAAGTTAATACATCTTCAACTGTCAAATCTCCAACATTAACAAATCTAGGATCCAAATCCTTTATTTTATCAGTATAACTAAATACTCCTTCTTTAATTAAGTTATATGCAACAGCTTGAGTATAAAATTTAGTCATAGAAGCAATATCAAATAGTGCATTATCAGGCATAGGCTCTCCTAAATAATTAATATTACCTCCATACAATTTAACATTAATGTTATCCACATTAATAGAGGCAGTATACCCAGGAACTGGATATTTTTGTCTTAGTTCTTCCAATTCCTTAATATTTTTTTCAAACATAATGTCAATAATTTCTTCTGGAGTCTTATCTTTGTTAGCACTAACTATTACCTTAACCTCTTCCAAAACATTTAAAAGTTCTTCACGACTAGCATAAACACCACGTTTCATATAATCATCTACAAACTCATTCATAACCTTTTCTAAATTCATTCTTCATTCCTCCTACCAAAAATTTAATTCTTTAAAAATTCAACTATTTCATCAAATTGCATACCTCGAGAAGCCTTAATTAAAATATTATCACCTTTTAAAAGAATTGAGCGTATTTTATCATAAAACTCTTCTTTTGTCAAGAAATAATAAGATTTAAGCCCTCTTTTAGTAGCTTCTTCATCAATATATTTTGCATAATCTCCTATTGAAATAACTACATCACAATTAATATTATCACCTGTTTTTTGATGAATTTCTTTACTATAATCTCCTAGTTCCAAAATATCTCCCAATATTGCCACTTTTCTTCCTTCAAAATTATTAAGAACTTCTAAAGCACTCATAACAGAATCATAACTAGCATTATAAGTATCATCAATTATTCTATATTTATCTGTTTTAAATATATCTAATCTCTTACCTGTAACTTTTAAATTTAAAAGTCCAGAATTAATTTCCGTAACATCTAAATCATATCTAAAGCCTATTAAAATTGCAATCATAGCATTATAAATATTATGTTTAGCTACACTTGCTATTTCAAACTTATATTCTTTATCCTTATAAACACATGTAAATCTACTAGATGAATCTCCAATAACATAATCCTTACAATAAATATCATTATCAGGATTAAAACCATATGTCAAAAGTTCATAATCACTCTTTTTCTTTTTTAATTCACCTAAAAATTTATCATCGCCATTAACAATTAATAAACCATTCGATTTTAAACCATTAACTATTTCCATTTTAGCCTTAAATATGCCTTCTTGGTTCTCAAAATTCATAATATGACTCATACCTATATTGGTAATAACCGCTACATCAGGATTAACTAAATTAGTAAGATAGGAAATTTCTCCCTTTTTATCCATTCCCATCTCAACAATTCCTATTTCATGTTTAAAGTTAAGTTTTAACAAAGTCTTAGGAAGCCCTATACTATTATTTAAATTACCTTCTGTCTTCAAAGTATTATATTTTTGACTTAACACACTATAAATTATATCCTTAGTAGAAGTCTTACCAACACTACCAGTTATAGCAATAAATGGTATATTAAATTGATTCTTATATCCTTTACTAATAAGTCCAAAAGCTTTAGTAGTATCATCAACTATAATTAAATTAATATCATCTTTAACAAAATCATGATTCTTATCAATTATAAAAGATCTACAACCATTATCATATGCCCCTTCCAAAAACTGATGTCCATCAAATCTTTCACCAATTATAGGAATAAATAAACTATCCGAGGAAACTTCTCTACTATCGATCACAATCTCAGATATTATAACATCTTTATCCCCTTTAACAAAATCACCTTCAGCATATTGACAAATTACCCCCATATTTAATTTTTCCAAACTATCACTCCTTCACTTTAGAAAGTTCTCTAGAAACTATAACCATATCAGTTTCATAAGGTACAAATTCATTTCCAATTATTTGATAATTTTCATCACCTTTTCCCATTAAAACTAATACATCATCACTAGTAACATCACTAATAGCTTTACTAATAGCCTCTTTTCTATCCTCAATAATTTCATAATTATGATGATACTTCTCTATATATTTACTAATATCTTCGCATATTTCCTTAACTGTGCTATTTCCAGGATCGTCTGCTGTTAAATAAACATAACTAGCATATTCCCCTGCTAAAGTTCCCATTTCTTTTCTTCTATTAAAGCCTTTATTTCCAGTGCATCCAAATAATACCTTTATTTTTTTATCAGGAAAATCTGCTTTCAATGATTTATATAAAGCTTCTGCACTAAGCTTATTATGAGCATAATCTATAATAATTGGACAAACTCCTCCACTTATTAAATTCATTCTTCCCGACACACTCGTTTCTAAAAGACCCTTACAAATATTTTCATAACTAACTCCTAAAAGCTTAGCAATAACAATAGCACATGTAGCATTAACAACATTAAAGCGTCCTAACATATTGATTTCATAAAGTTCTTTATTCTTACCATCAAATACTTCAAATGATATATTATCATTAAATTCTACATTTCTAATTATGTAATCAGCATCATTATAACCATAAGTTATAACTTCTTTATCACTAATATTTTCTAAAACTTCTTCATAATAATCTGTATGCTTAAAAAGAACAATTTTATCACAAAGTTTAAGAAAACCAACTTTACAATTAAAATACTCCTCAAAATTCTTATGTTCTAAAGGTGAAATATGATCTTCACTAATATTCAAAAATGCTCCTATATCAAAATGCATACCAAATACTCTAGAATGAAAAACAGCTTGACTTGATACTTCCATAGACACATATTTAAGATTATTTAAAGTCATATTATGAAAATATTTATGTAGTTCCAAACTTTCTGGAGTAGTAAGTTCATTTTCTCCCCAACCATTTCCATCATAATATTTATGAGTAGCAATTATACCTGGTTCATATCCTAAATGATGTTTTAAAATATTATGAATAAAATAATTAACCGTAGTCTTCCCTTTAGTACCAGTAATTCCTATTTTAAACAAATCATCAGTATAAAACATCGAACTAATAATAGATAAAGCACTTCTAACATTAGAGACAATAATACCAAAAGCTGAAACATCATATTTCTTTTCACTAATATATACACTAGCACCTTTCAAAATCGCTTCTTCAAGATATTCTTTTTTAAACTCTACCCCTTTACACACAAAAAGAGTATTGTTCTTAACATCTTTAGAATTATATGACACATAGTCTATATTTATCCTAACATCATCATATGAAATAAGTAAATTGTTTTCTTTTAACTTAGTAATTAATTCTTTATAATTCATCTATATCACCTACAAATCCTTTTCCTCTTGGGTGAGTTTTTAAATATACATCTTTTAATCTATCATTAGTAACATGAGTATATACTTGAGTCGCTCTTAAAGATTCATGTCCTAAAAGTTCTTGAACACTTAAAAGATCGCACCCTTCATTAAGCAAATGAGTAGCGAAAGAATGTCTAAGCATATGAGGAGACACTTTAACATTAAGACTTGTTTTTTCAAGAATCTTATTAATTATATAACGTACTCCTCTAGCAGTAAGTCTTTCTTTATTTTTATTTATAAACAAATATTCTGAGTTATCCTCTCTAAAATTTAAATAAATATCTAACACTTCTCTTGCATATTCTCCAAAATAAACAATTCTTTCTTTAGAACCTTTTCCAAGTACTTTAAGAGAATTATCACTAAAATCTATATCCTCTATTTTTATATTCTCTAACTCTCCAACTCTTATACCAGTTGCATACAATATTTCTAAAATAAGTCTATCTCTAGCACCATATAAATTATCCAAAGAACACGCCTCAAATAATTCCTCAAGCTCATTATAATATAAAAACTTAGGAAGTAATTTATCCTTTTTAGGACCTTTAGTTAAACTAAAAGGATTAATTCTAACATAATTATTTCTCACTAAATATCTATAAAAACTTCTTAAACTACTAATTTTTCTAGAAATAGTATTCTTAGAATACTTTTGTTTATCCATATAATTATAAAATTCTCTTATAATTTCATAACTAACTTCTAAAAAAGAATAACTATTAACTTCTAAATAATCCTTAAAAAACAAAAGATCTTCATGATAACCTAAAACAGTATTAGATGAATACTTCTTTTGATATAAAAGATAATTTAAATATTTATCTATATAATCACCCATTATCTCACCATTATAATTTTATCATAAAAAAAGTAACTAATCAAAAAAGCTAAAAAAAATAGACACATCTTTACATATGTCTATCTCTAATTTTTTTATCTATCTTACTTTCCTCTGTTATTTCCTTTATTTTTAACTTAAACTTAGACTCATCATCACTTTTATCTTCTAAAGAAACTATAGCATCATTATCTAAAGCAATTTTGTTAAGTTCTGCAATAGAAAATCCTATATAGCAGTCAGTTAAAAGTTTAAAACTTTTTTTATTAGGATCATACTCTTGATAAACCTTATATTTATATTCTAAATTACTCTTTTTAAGATTCTTTAGTTTAAAAGGAAATATCATATAAGCTTTATCATCATCAATTCTTTCACAAACTAAATCACTCTCTAGAATATTATTATCTAAAACTCTAAACACAAAACCAGAACCTGATTTAAGCCTACTTTCCTCACTAACATTATCTTCCCAATTCTTATCACTTATACTTTTCATAATCTTCCCTCCAGTTATGCCTTATATAGTATAACTAACTAACAAAATTGTCAATAAAAAAATAGCTATCCAATAGCTATTCATCTTTATATAAATTAAGCATTTTTTTATAAATATCTGGTTCAATTATATTAATCGCAGCAATTGCTGTTTCTAGTGATCTTTTATAATTTCCCTTAAAAAATAACCTGCTAGCAACATCTAACCCCTGTTCAATATCTTTATCAACTGGCTTATATCTATTACCATACATAATTGTCATTTCACTCAGTCTAGCTGTCTTTATCATTTCATTAGTAGTACTATAAAGTTTTAAAGATAAATCTCTAGCAGTATCTACCCTAATATTTAAGGTCTTAATTGTAATCGGAGTTTTCTCTAATTCTTTAACTATTTCATAAATAGCTTCATTAGCTTCACTTAATTCCACAAAATAATTATTAGAAATAATAGGAAGAGGATGTTTTCTAATCTTACTTCGACATTTCTTAAGTAAATCCGTAATTTCATCTAATTGTTCTCTAGCTCTCATTTCATCATCATGCATACTACCTAAAGATTTAAGACACATATTAAGATTTTCTTCAATCACTCCAAAACCATTAGACAACTTAATAATCCTATTTTTAAGTTTAGAATAAGGATACTTTTTATTTTTTAAATCTCCAATAATACTATTAAACTGATTATTAGTTTTATAAAGTTCTTTATTAACATCTTCTAAATCATTTAAATCATCATCAGTTAAATCATACATTCCTTTAATATCATCTAATTGTTCATATATATCAGTTACTATATTATTAACCTTTTGTAATTTAACTTTAAAACTCTTAGCAGTCTCATCAAATACCTTTTTACTACGCTTTTCAAGATCAAAATCATTAAATAAATTATCCAAATAATCTAAAAATGTTTTAAGTTCAAACATACTATCTTCCAAATTAAGAATTTTAATTCTCGTTTTTATATCACTAAGTTTATTCTCAATTTGTTCTAAATTATAAGGAACTTTTAAATAATCCAAAGGATAATCTTTATTAATTAATTTTTCATAAATATCCTTAACTTCTTTTATTCTCGATGGAATAATCTTATCAGTAAGTAAAATAACATCTGGAAGTTCTTCGATAACTACTCCAATATGCGCAATCATCTCATCAAGAACTTTAACAAGTCCTACAACTTCTTCATATTCATTTTGCTCCATAACTTCTTCAAAATCATTAAACTTCTTCTCAATATTTTCAAATTGAAGCTCAATATTAGTTACCACATCACCATAAGCTGCTTTATTATTTTCTAAAGTTCTTTCAAGCTCCCTAAATCTAGATTTTAACTTAGTTACAATAGCTCGATTTCTTTCTTCACTCATTGTAACTTCTCTTATCTCATCTAAAAGATTATCAGTACTAACTCTAAGCTTATATATTTCCATCTCCAAGTCAACTATTTTATCTTTAGCCTCATCTAAATCTCTAGTTTCTATTAAATTATCCACTTCTAAAAGTTTATCGGTAATTGCACTATATCTATCGTTTTTAATAGTTTCATAACGTTTTTTCCAATCAGCATATTTATCTTCTAATTGTTCATTTTTAACAATTACTTCAATTTTAGAAAGTTCTGTCATAACTGGAGTAGCAATAATCAAATTTCTTTGTCTTTCTAATTCATCTAATTTTTCTTTTAATTTTGTAATTTTCTTTTTTCGATAAACCACAATAAAAACTACTAATAAAATTAGTATTAATATGATAATAACGGATAAATAAAGCATTTTTATATCCATATAACCACCTACTATACTAATTTTAACACAAAACTAATCTTTTATAAATAGAAACATAAAAAAATGGATAAATTTTATCCATTTTACAACTTACTTGGCTTCTTCCGTAACTCTTGTTTCCCTTACTACCGTAACTTTAATAGTGCCAGGATATTGCATTTCTTTTTCAATTTTTTCTTTTATTTCTCTAGCAACTTTATAACTTTCTAAATCATCTATTTCTTCAGGTTTTACTAAAACTCTAAGTTCACGTCCCGCTTGAAGAGCATAACTCTTGTCAACTCCTTTGATATCATTAGAAATACTTTCAAGTTGTTCAAGTCTCTTAATATAATTTTCTAAAGAGTCATTACGAGCTCCAGGTCTTGAAGCTGATAAACTATCTGCAATTTGTACTAAATTAGAAATAATATTATCTGCGGGAGCATCCCCATGATGAGAAGCAATCGCATTAATAACTACTTTATTTTCCTTATATTTTTTAGCCAAATCCACACCAATCTCAACATGACTACCTTCCATTTCATGATCTATAGCTTTACCAATATCATGTAAAAGACCTGCTCTTTTAGCTAAAGTAACATTTTCTCCAAGTTCCGCAGCCATTATTCCAGCTAAATGTGCTACTTCAATCGAATGATTAAGAGCATTTTGACCATAACTAGTTCTAAAATGAAGTTTACCAATAATCTCAATTAAAGCATTATCTACTTTAGTAATACCAAGTTCAAATAACGCATTATTACCAATTTCAATAATTTTTTCCTTCATTTCTCTTACAGTCTTATCATAAACCTCTTCAATTCTCGTTGGATGAATTCTTCCATCTTTAATTAAAGTTTCTAAAGTTATCTTAGCAATTTCTCTACGCAAAGGATCAAAAGATGATATAACTATAGCTTCTGGAGTATCATCAATAATTAAATCAACTCCCGTAATAGCCTCAATAGTACGAATATTTCTTCCTTCTCTACCAATAATTCTTCCTTTCATTTCATTATTAGGAAGCTCTATGGTAGAAACTGTTTGCTCATTACTAACATCAGAGGAATATCTTTGCATTAAACTAACTAGCATATCTTTAGCATCACGATCAGCTTTTAATTTTGCTTCATCTTCACGTTCTTTTATATAATTAGCAATTTCTAAATTCATATCCTCTTCTACTTTTTTCATAATAAGTTCACGAGCTTTATTTTTTTCAAGTCCACTTATTTTAGAAAGAAGCTCAATTTGTTCTTCTTTAAGCTTTTCCATTTCAGCTTGATCATTTTGAATTTTTCTAAGTCTTTCTTGTAACTTTTCTTCACGATCATCTAAAAGCTGTTCTCTTTTTTGATAATTTTCATCTCTTTTATCCATGTTTCTTTCACGTTGAATAAGCCTATCTTCCGACTCTTTTATCTCAGCTTTTTTCTCTTTTAATTCTTTCTCTAAATCCATTTTTAGTTTATGTGATTCTTCTTTAGCATTTAAAAGCATATCTCTTTTTACTTTTTCAGCTTCCTTTTGAGCTTTATCAAGATAAACCTTTATTTTAGATTCAGCATTATTTACTCTAAAATGATTTATTATAAATGTTAAACCAATCCCTACAAGTAATCCTATAATGACAAGCAAAATGGAAAGATATGTATAATCCATAACTACCTCCATTTCTATGTTAAATAATATTAAGTTTATTAATTAACACTAATTTTATTTTAAAATTAAATAGATAAAAAGTCAATAAAAAGAAAGACTTTAATAAATAGCCTTTCATTCTATATTGAATTTTTCCACATCGTACAAGTAATTATGAAGTATCTCATCTTCAGTTAGAGCTTTATTGTAAACACGAATTGAGTAGATTTTGCCTTGAAAATAATAAGATGCTGCTTTACCAATATATATGGCAGGATTGGGAGTTCTAGCATTCCAAGTAGTTATATCTTCTTTTATAAGATTTCCTTGGTTATAAGTTTTATAAGTTTTATCATCTCTTATATTTGTCATTAAATACTTTTTATTTACATCATCACTATTTAGTCCTAATCCTTGAGACAGATTATTTGCAGAGCCATCTGCTGTTTCATATCTAAGTTGATTACCACTAGTTATCCAAAGAGAACCATATTGTGATACTCCTGTTCCACTATCTACTGTATTAAATATTGATTGATAGCTTGAAGCTATTTTTTCTGGTTTAAAAAGTACTTCAATAGTATGTTCTTTGGTAATATTATATACTGCTCCACTTGTTTTATAAGCATAATCATTTACTCCATCAAATGATAGATAATTATAATTCCAGGTTGCTCCATTTATTGTAACATCATTTCCTGTTCCACTTAAATCTTTCCAGGTTGTTGCAAAGGCATTTCTTATTGTACCAGTGTTAGCATATCCATCATACCATAATACTAAGTCATCTTGGATATATCCATTATATGTATCTGTATAAGCGTTTATTCTATGACCATTACTGGTTTCTATACTAGCTTCATCTATTACTTCTGTATATTCTTTATTATCGCTTGAAACTGAGGTTATATTATCATAATATCTTCTTTGTTCGTAAGTAAGATTCCAAATAGCTAGTTCATCTAAATCATATTCTTTTCCTAGATCTACTGTTATACACTCATTAACAAAGCCTGTAATTTGCTCGTTAGATCCACTATTTACTGTAGTAGCATACTTATCACTTGTTAAATCTCCATCTGTTATAAGAGTATATGGTCTATCGCTACGAGCTGAATAATTGCCTGTTACACTTTTTCCTTTGGCTATATTTACGCCATCTTTTATCGCTTGAACTTCTACCCAGTGATTATCATCAATATTTGTATTACCATATATACAATTCTTAATATATCTTACATTATCTAATTTTGTAGTTTTCTTTTCTGGTTTTGTGCCAACGTAAGTTATCTTGGCATAACCATTTCCTTCATTCTGTCCTTCAAGCATTTTTCCGCCAATAAAATATTTACCTGAATAATGAAGTGTTTGGTTGGTATGTGTTATTGTAGCACTTTCTTCGACACTATTTACTCCAGCATATCCTGAAATATATGAAGAACCTCCAGCTGCTGCACCGTGATGACCTCCACCACCGCCATAGTAACCTCCTCCACCAGAGGTATCACCATTATTATTTCCTATTCCAAATTGTCCATTTAAATAGTAAGAGGAAGATGTACCATTTTCACAATTAGGACCTTGTCCTCCACTTATTTGAGTTCCTCCAGTTCCATACTGATAACAATAAGTATTAGCTTGAAGGGCATCCCCTCCAAATAGTGCTCCTCCAGATCCACCGTAGCCGGAATAATTTGGGGCTTTAGTATGTGAGTCTGCTCCACCTCCTCCGGCTGCTACCATTATTCTGGATATTAAACTTTTTTCATAAATATTATATACAGTTTTTCCATATCTAGTTTCTTGATAAGTTTCTTCAGTATCACTATCAAATACAATTTTACTTTCAGTTTTATCACTTGTTAACAATTCTATTTTATTATTGTTATATATCCTGCCATCATTATAGTAATGCCATACTTTTACTCTTCCTATATCATATTCTTGTCCTAAATCTATTTCTATATATGGATTAGTTGTCCCTCTTACTTCAACATAGTTAGCTGAAGTTGTATCACCATCTGTCAGAGCTTTTAAACTTGTTGCGGTCCCTCCATAAGTTAAGCTTGTACCATTATGAGTAATTGTTTTACCAGTGGAAAGCAATTGATTAGAAGTACTATATACTTCAATTTCTACCCAATGATTACCAGTGTTAACACTTGAACCATTTATATAATTTCTGACATATCTATATTTTGGTGCTTCTTCGTTGCTTACTAGTCTTACATCTGTTGCTCCTCCACCGCCGCCAGCACTACTATTGTTGGCATAAAAATTGCCTTGGCCTCCTCCGTTATAACCATTACCATTATCTACTTTATTATCAGTTGTAGTCCCTGAATGACTTGAGCCCATTCCTCCGACATAAAAGTATAAAGTTTCTCCTTTGTCTAAATGAACATAACCACTGGTTTTGGCTCCTTTTCCTCCAGAGTAAGAGGTTGAATATTTAGCACTTCCTCCTTCGGCTCCAGCCATTTCTATATAATAATAGCCATCTTTGGGAACTTCATATTCTTGAGAATCTCCTGTATAACTAAAAACTGTTGTCTTATTTA
>URXR01000006.1 GCA_900551925.1 uncultured Mycoplasmatota bacterium
GTAGGCCTTATAGGCCTCATAGAAAAACCACTAGTTAAACTAGTGGATTTTTATTGGTGATATATTTTTAATTTTAGTACTAGTTTTTATGAGTTTGATATGATATAATCTTTAAGGAATTTTATAAAGGAAGTTGTAGTATGAAATTAATTATTGATGGTTTAAAGAAAAGTTTTGGAAATAAGGAAGTACTTAAAGATATTAGTATTTCTTTTGAAGAGGGTAAGATTTATGGCTTATTAGGAAGAAATGGAGCCGGTAAAACTACATTTTTTAATATTTTAAATGAAGATTTAGAAAAAGATAAAGGAGAATTTTATTTAGAGGAGAATAAAAAGAAGAGAAAAATCACTTATGATGATATTGGTTATGTTCTTTCAACTCCAGTAGTTCCTGAATTTTTGACAGGTAGGGAATTCTTAAAATTTTTTATTGATATAAATAAAGATAATATTACAAATTTAAAAACAATTGATGAATATTTTGATTTAGTAAGAATAGATAGTTCAGATCGTGATAAATTGATGAAAGATTATTCTCATGGAATGAAAAATAAATTACAAATGTTAGTTTATATTATTATGAGTCCTAAAATCTTATTACTTGATGAACCACTTACTTCTTTTGATGTAGTAGTGGCTGAGGAGATGAAAGAGTTATTAAAAACTTTAAAAAAAGATCATATTTTAATATTTTCAACTCATATCATGGAATTAGCTCTTGATTTATGTGATGAAATTGTAGTTTTAAATAATGGGGTTATGGAGTATATTTATAAAGCTGATTTAAATGATAAAGATTTTAAAAATAAAATTATTGATATTTTAAAAGGTGAAGAAGATGTTTAAAAACTTTGTTTTATCATTTAAAATTAAAAATTGTTATACAGTTAATCAGTTTATTTATTGTCTTAGTAAAATACCATTTATTGGGAAATTAATACCTGATAGTTTATATGGAATTAAAGAACTTAAAGTATTTAGTATTATTTTAGCAATTATAAGAGAGTTTGTTAAAGTATTTGGATATAAAATTTTATATATAGGATGTTTTATATTTTTACCACTTTATTTATATAATACTTATAGTATAGAGTTAATTATTCATATTTATATATTTTTAGCGCTTATTGGAACTTTTACTAATACGGAGATGTTTAATCCTACAAAGGATAAATATTATATGATTAATTTAATGAAAATGGATGCTAGAAGTTATACTTTAGCTAGTTTTATGTATTTTTTAGGTTCTATTTTTGTTGGACAATTAGTAGCATTTTTATTACTAACAGATATTAGCTTTACTATGGCTTTGTTATTAGTAAGTTTTACAGTATTAGTAAAAATAATAGCAATTTTCTTTTATTTATATCGCAATAAAAAAACTAAAGAAGTAATTAATGAGAATAAACCTTCTTCTTGGACTTTATATTTTTCTTTAATTTTAGTGGGACTGTTTTTAGCTTATGGACTTAGTTATTTTGATATAATCATTTCTAAGACTATATTTTATATCTTATTTATAGCAATATTTTTAATGGCTATTGGAGCCTCAAAAAGTATTTTTAAATTTCCTAATTATCAAGTAATTTATAAGAAATTACTTAGCAGAGATAATGTGTTTTTAACAGAGAATAAAACTAATAATTTATTAGTTACTAGTAGAAAACAAATTTCTCTTGATCCTAATATTACAAGCGATAAAAATGGTTTTGGATATTTTCATGATTTATTTGTTAAGCGTCATAAAAAAATTTTAATGCATAGAGCTAAATATACAACGATTATCATAATTATAGTAGCGTTAATTTTTGGGATTTTAATGGTTATAGAGCCTTCATTAAAAAAAGGAGTAAATAGTTTTGCTTTAAATTATCTTCCTTATATGCTTTTTCTAATGTATTTTATTAATACAGGAAAAAGTGTTACTAATGCTATGTTTATGAATTGTGATCATAGTATGTTGTTTTATCGGTTTTATAGGAAGCCTTCTGTTTTATTAGGGCTTTTTAGGGAAAGACTTAAAACAGTTATTTTAATTAATTTGATACCCACTACTATGATTAGTATTAGTCTTTGTCTTTTGCTTTTTATAAGTGGTGGGACTGATAATTTTATGAATTATATAGCAATTTTCTTTTCTATAATTGCGATGTCGATTTTTTTCTCAGTACATAATTTGGTTATGTATTATTTACTTCAACCATATAATGTGGAGTTAGAGATGAAAAGTGTTACTTATACAATAATAGGCCTTATTACTTATTGGGGATGTTTTTATTTAACGAAATTAGAAGTTTCATCTTTAGTGTTTGGTTTTATAATAATAGGCTTTGCTATTTGTTATTCTGTTTTATCTCTATTACTAATTTATAAATACGCTCCTAAAACTTTTAAGCTAAAATAGTTAATCTAGTATAGACTAGATTTTTTCTTACAAAACTGTAATAAATAAATAGAGTTTTTATTGATATAATGAAACATGAGGAGGAGAAATTTCATGAAAGATGTACTTAAGATTAATAGTTTAAAAAAATATTATGGAACTTCTAATAATATAACAAGAGCTATAGATGGAATTAGTTTGGAAGTTTTAGAAGGTGATTTTGTCGCTATTATGGGTGCTTCGGGAAGTGGGAAGACCACACTTTTAAATTGCATTTCAACAATTGATAATGTAACTAGTGGTACTATTTATGTAGATGGTATAGATATTACTAATATAAAGGATAAAGATTTAGCAGATTTTCGAAGAGAGAAGTTGGGGTTTATATTTCAAGATTTTAATTTGTTAGATACTTTGACTATTGAAGAAAATATTGCTTTGTCCCTTATAATAAATAAAGTAAACTATAAGGCTATTGATAAAAGAGTAAGTGTTATAGCAGAGAAATTAGGGATAAAAGATATTTTAAAAAAGTTTCCTTATGAAGTTAGTGGTGGTCAAAAGCAAAGATGTGCTTGTGCTAGAGCTTTAATTAATAATCCAAAATTGATATTAGCTGATGAACCTACTGGGGCATTAGATTCCAAAAGTAGTAGAATGCTTTTAGAGACTATGAATGAAATGAATGAGAAGTTAAATGCTACTATTTTAATGGTAACTCATGATAGTTTTAGTGCTAGTTTTTGTAAGAGAGTTTTATTTTTAAAAGATGGGAAAATATTTAATGAAATAATAAAAGGAGATAAAACTAGAAAAGAGATGTTTAATGAAATTTTAGATGTTTTAACATTACTTGGAGGCGATTTTAATAATGTTAAGTAAATTAGCTTTTCGTAATGTTAAAAGAAGTGTAAAGGACTATATTATTTATATAGTTACAGTTACTTTAGCTTTTTCATTTATTTTTGCATTTAATATAATTTCTAATTCTAAAGATGTATTAGAATTAGCTAGTGTTATGGATAATTTTAAATATGTTATGTACTTTGTTAATATTTTTATAGCACTGGTAGTAGCTTTTCTTATTAATTATACAATAAAATTTATGTTTCAAAAAAGAAGTAAAGAATTTGGTACGTATATGATATTAGGAATTCCTAAGAAGAAAATAACTAAGATGTTTATGTTGGAAAATATAATTTTAGGAGTAATATCATTTTTGATATCTTTAGTCTTAGGTCTTGTTCTTAGTTTGTTTATGTCTTTTATTATTATGAATATTTTTATGCTTCCTTTTGAAGTTAAGATGGATATTAGTTTAGAGGCGATTTTACTTTCAGTTGTTTATTTTATTTTTATTTATTTAGTAGTGCTTATTTTAGCTAGAAAAAGAATTAAAAAAATGAAAATATATGATTTGCTTTATTTGGATAAGCAAAATGAAAAATTTAAAAAGAAGAAAAAGATTTATCGAAATATTGGTTTTATTATTTCATTATTGTTAGGAGTTTTAGCTTTAGTAATATTTGATAAACAATTTGTTCTTGGAGAAGAGCCTTCGATGGGAGTAATATTTCTTTGTCTTATTTTAGTTATAATTAGTATTTATGGACTTAGTTTTACTTTAGCAGATTTTTGTTTAAATTTTATGTTGAAGAGAAAGAAAATAAAATATAATAAGGATAATTTATTTGTGATTAGAACTTTTTCTTCAAAGGTTAAAACTATGAGTTTTACTTTAGGTACGCTTACTTTACTTATTACTTTAACTTTAGTGGCTCTTAATATGTCTTCAATGCTTAAGGGAATGTTTGAATATCAAATAGATACTAATGCTCCTTATGATATTTCTATTTTTGATAGTAAAGATAAATTCCCTCAGTATTTAGAGGCTATTTCTGAAGAGTACACTATTTTAGAAGAATTTACTTATGATTCATATGAAGATCCTACTAATAACGTAAAAGAAGTCGTGGATAGTGATTATGATGGTTGGAAAGATTATGATCAAGTTATTAAGCTTAGTGATTATAATGAGCTGTTAAAATTAAAAAATATGGAAGAAGTAAGTTTAAAAGATGATGAGTATTTACTTCATGTCACTAAAGAATATGATGGGCATAAGGATAATGATGATTTAAAGGAAATAACTTTAGCTAATGGAGTGAGTCTTAAGTTAAAAGAGTTTACTTCTTTAGGATATTCAAGATGGGTTTTAGGATCGGGATATATTATTGTTGTACCTGATGATGCTGTTAAAGGTTTAGAGCTGGCGGGAAATCATTTAGTTGTAGATACTAAGGAAAAGACAACCGAAGATTTTGCTAAAAAATTAGTTGATTTAGCTGAACCAGATATGTGTGAAGAGAATGATTTAGGTTATACAGTTTGTTATCAATTAGCTAATATTTCAGTAAGAGGACAAGAAGAAGCTAATAATAATGGTTTTATGACTATTTCTTCCTTTGTATTTTATTATGTTGCTATTATTTTTACTACTATTGTAGGAACTATTTTAGCTATTCAAGCTTTAAGTGATAGTACTAAATATAAATATCGTTATACAGTTTTAAGAAAGTTAGGAGTAAGTGATGATGATCTTTTTAAGACAATTAGGAAACAATTAGGAATATTCTTTATATTTCCAGTTATTTATCCTATTATAATAAGCTTTTTCTCGATATTTTCATTAAATAAAATATTTCAGATTGCATTATATAGTGATTTAACTTATTTGTCTTATTTTTTAGGTAGTTTAGGAATATTCTTTGTGATATATATAATTTATTTTATAGCAACTTATTTTGGATTTAAGAAAAATATAAAAGAATAAAGCTGGAGTTTTCTAGCTTTATTTATTTTGATATAATTTAGATGAGGTGGTTAGGTGGAAACGATATTAATAGTAGAAGATGATTTTATAATTAGAACAGAATTAAAAAAACTTTTGGAAAGTAATAATTATAAAGTGGAACTTTTTACTTTATTTTTAGAGGATATAAAAAAAGTTATTGATGAAAGTACTCCTTCTTTAGTATTATTAGATATTAATTTACCAAATAAAGATGGTTTTGCAATTTGTAAAGAGATAAGAAAAGTTAGTAAAGTTCCAATTATTTTTGTAACGAGTAGTGAAAAAGAGGAGGATGAATTAAAAAGTATTTTACTGGGAGGAGATGACTTTGTAACAAAACCTTATAATAAAACTATTTTATTGGAGAAGATAAAAAGAGCATTAGAGAAAAATAATCCTGTTAATTATAAAGAATTGTGTTATAATAATGTTGTTTTGGATTTACATCTTTCTCTTATTAGATATGATGATAAAGAAATAGAACTTACTAGAAATGAATTTTTAATTTTATATTATTTTTTCCTTAATCCTAAGAAAATAATAACTAAGGAAGAGCTTTTAGAATATTTATGGAATGATAAGTATTATTTAAATGAGAATGTACTTACAGTAAATATAAAGCGTCTTAGAGTTAAATTAGAAGAGATAGGAATTACTAATTTTATTAAAACTATTCATGGAAAGGGGTATAGTATATGAAAGTTATGAATTTTATAGAAGAAAAAATAATAATGATACTTTTCTTTTTTTTATTATTAATTACTATAGATGTTTTTCTTTATTTTTTGAATATTCCTTTTTCTTTGATAGGACTTTTATCTATTATTTTGATTATTATTTTTTTAAGTTATTTTATTATTACTTATGTTAAAGCTTTAAAAACTTTTAAAAATATTAGGACTATGGTAGATGATTTAGAAGAAAAGTATTTGATTGCAGAAATTTTAAAAAAACCAGTAAATTTAGAAAATCAAGGTTATTATTATGCTCTTTTAAAAGCTTGTAAAACTATGAATGATAAAATTAGTGAAATAGATTGTAATTTTAGAGAATATAAGGAGTATTTGGAAACTTTTGGTCATGAAATAAAAACTCCGATTTCTGCTTTATTACTTTCTTTGGATAATTCCAATCAAGATAATTTAAAGTTAGAGGTTTTAAAAATTGAAAATTTAGTTCAACAAATGCTTTATTATGCTCGTAGTGATAGTCCTGATAAAGATTATTTTGTTAGGGATATTAAACTTTCAGATGTAGTTCATCTGGTAATAATGAAATATAAAGATTATTTATTAAAAGATAAGATAATTTTGGATACTCATGACTTGGAATATATTGTTTATACTGATAGTAAGTGGACGACTTTTATTTTAGGACAGATTATGCAAAATTCTATTAAATATATGGATAAAAGTGAGAAAATTTTAGAGATTTGGGGAGAGGAAAATCATAATAATGTGGTTTTATGTATAAAGGATAATGGTTGTGGTATTAAAAAAAGTGATTTGCCTAGAGTATTTGATAAAGGTTTTACTGGCTTTGATAGGGGTAAAAAATATTCTACTGGAATGGGTTTATATTTAGTAAAGAAATTATGTGAAAGATTAGATTTAAATGTTACTATCACTTCGAAAGAAAGTGAATATACTACAGTAAAGATTGTATTTCCAAAAGGAAATGTTACTAATATAAATGATTTATAAAGAATGTAAGAAAAACAAGAGGTGATTAGATGCAAGGAAAAAAATACGATATAAATAATTTTTATGTTGGAGAATTATATTTATCTAAAGAATTAGAAGGATTAACTTATACTGGTATAGTAGATAGTAAAAAAAGTGGTCCTCTATTAGAAAATGGGGCAATAAGGATTGAAAAGGAAAAGAGAAATAAATATGTTGATTTAAAAAAGGGATTAGAATACGAAGGATTTTTAACATTATTTTATAAGCAGGGATTTAATTATATATGTCTTCATAATGGTAAAGTATATAGCTTATTAGCAGATGATTTTGCTATTAATTTAGTGCCTATTAAAGATATTATTCCGAAAGTAGATAATAAGGTTAAAAATAAAATATCTGTTAATCAGGCTTTAGAAATTTTTGATATTTTACTGGGAGATAAAGATAAAAATCTTAAGAAATTATACGTTAAAAATACCCATGATTCTTCTTTGTTTTTAGTGGGAGATTTAAATGTTTGTTATATGAAAGATCAGGGACATAAGTTTGATTTTTTTGATAATTATACTAATTTGACTTTTAATTATTTATTAGATGATGATTTACTAAAAGGATATGTAGAATTGAAAGAAGATAAGTTTAAAACTACTTATTTAATATATAAGAGTTTATTTTTTAAAAATGATTCAAGTTCTAAACTTCTTAGTTTAAATACTAATCAGTATTATGAAGATAAGAAAAAAATGGATACTTCTTATTATAGTGATGTTATCTCATTTGATGAGTATTTAAAAGAAAAGAAAAAACCTGTAGTTAGAAAATTAACAATTCCTAAAGCTTTAGATTTATTAAAAGAGAATAAATAAAAATTTATTAAAAGAGAACAAATAAAAATTGACTAAATAATTACTATTTGTTATAATAAGTATCGCTTTAAAGGGTGGTATATATGATTGATTATAAGAAATTTAGTAATAAAATAAAAGCTTCAAAATCTTTTACTAAAAAAGTATTAGAAAATGGAGTAGTAATGGAGGATTACAATATAGTAAAGTCTGGACTTAACGAGATGTATGATAGTTTTTCTGAAATAATAAAGGATGAAAAATTAAAAAAAGAATTAAAATTAAAATTATTGTTTGCTTTTTCTTTTGGTAATGTTATAGTGCATAATAATCATTTTATTGGAAAGGTTGATTATGATACTTATAAGTACTATTTAGATATTATGATTAAAGAAGGAGAAGAAGGACCTTTTATAGTTTTTAGGACTATTTTTAAAGATAAAAATGAGGTACAAATAAAAGAAATAGGTTCTTATCAAACTTATTTAGATAATAGTTATTCTATTGTTAAAGAGTATAACAAAAATACTAGTAATAATAAAAAAATAAATATGTTTAGTGGTACTTATGATGAAGAGGGAAAAATAATAAGTGAGTCTTCAAAACGTAAGAATATAAAAGTTTTAAAGGATAGAGAAATAGTAAAGGAAAGAAATTATGATATTTTAGAAGATGATAAATTATCTTTAAAACATGAGAATAAATCAAATCTTTTAATATTTCCTTTAATAAATGATTGTCAATATAATGAAACAAATAAGTATTATAAAAAAGATTTATCGCTTGATAGTGATTATGAAGAAATAACTGATATGGAATATAATAATTTTCATAAAAAAGTAAAAATTAGAGGTGTAAAAAAATAGAAAGACTTGAGGTTTTAACTTTAAGTTTTTTTATTTTTCTATTATAATTATTGTTGGTGATATAATGAACGAAAATATAATTAAACAAATAGTAGAAAAGCTTGATATTAGAGAAAAACAAGCTATTAATACTTTAAAACTTTTAGAAGAAGGAAATACGATACCTTTTATAGCTAGATATCGTAAAGAAGCTACTTCTGGTCTTGATGAGGTTAAGATTAAAGAAATTTCTGATTTATATAATTATGAGGTTAATCTATTAAAAAGAAAAGAGGATGTTATTAGACTTATTGATGAAAAAGATTTATTAACTCCGGAACTTAAAACTAAAATATTAAATTGTCAAAAGTTAGTAGAGGTTGAGGATTTATATAGGCCATATAAAGAAAAGAAGAAAACTAAAGCTAGTGAGGCTTTAAGTATGGGGCTTTTAGATTTAGCTAAGAAGATTATGAGTTGTCCAGCCTTAGTAACTTTAGAACAATTAGCAGAAAATTACTCTTGTAAAGTAGAAGATAATGAAAAGAAATTACAAGGTGCTTTTTATATAGTAGCAGAGATTATTTCAGATGATTCTAATTATAGAAAGTGGATTAGAAATTATATAAAAAAAGAAGGAGTAATTGTTTCTAAGTTAAAAAAAGGTAAAGATTTATTAGATGAAAAAAAGATTTATGAGATGTATTATGATTTTAAAGAACCTATAAAATATTTAAAATCTTATCGATATTTAGCTATTAATAGAGGAGAAAAAGAAGGAATACTTTCCGTTTCTATAGATTTTTCTTTGGATGAAGTTATTAGTTTTTTAAAGAAGAAGATTATTAAGAATGATAAATCTTTAGTAGTGCCATTTTTAGAAGAGGCTATCAAAGATAGTTTAAAAAGATTAATTATTCCTTCAGTAGCAAGAGAGATTAGAAGTGAGTTATGGGATGTAGCTAGTTTAGTATCTATTAAGAATTTTTCTTCTAATTTATATAATTTACTTATGACCCCTCCTTTTAAACAAATATGTGTTTTAGGATTTGATCCGGCTTTTAGAACAGGTTGTAAGTTAGCAGTTTTAGATAAGACTGGGAAGGTGTTAGAAATTGGAGTAATTTATCCTCATGAACCTGTTAATGAAAAGGAAAAAAGTAAGGAAAAATTACTGGAATTAATTAATAAATATAATGTTGATGTTATTGCAATTGGTAATGGGACAGCATCTAGAGAAAGCGAGGCTTTTGTAGCAGAGGTTATTAAGGGTACTAATACTAAATATATAATTGTTAATGAAGCAGGAGCTTCTGTCTATTCAGCGTCGGATTTGGCTAAGAAAGAATTTCCTAACTTAAATGTTTCAGAAAGAAGTGCGATTAGTATTGGAAGAAGACTTCAAGATCCTTTATCAGAACTAGTAAAAATAGATCCTAAGTCAATAGGAGTAGGATTATATCAACATGATGTTAAACAAAAAGAATTAAATGATAGTTTAAAGTTTGTAGTGGAAAGTGTGGTTAATCAAGTTGGGGTAAATATTAATACGGCTTCTAAAAGTATTTTATCTTATATTTCAGGACTTACTAGTAAAACAATTGATAAAATTTTAGGAGAAAAAGAAAAGTTAGGTAAATTTAAATCAAGAGAAGAAATAAAGGAAATAAAGGGGCTTAATTCAAAAGTTTATGAACAAGCTATTGGGTTTATTAGAATTAATGACGGAATAAATCCTCTTGATAAAACTAATATTCATCCGGAAAGTTATGATGTTACTTATAGGCTTTTAGAATTAATAGAAAGTGATGTATTAGAAATTGGTACTTCTGTTATAAAAGAAAAACTAGATAAAATAAAATTAGAAGAGGTGCAAGCTAAATTAAAAGTAGATATGTTTACTTTAGAAGATATAGTAAAATCTTTAAAAATGCCTCTTTTGGATCCAAGAGAAAAATTAGAAAAACCAATTTTAAAAAGTGATGTTTTAACTTTAGATGATTTAAAAGTTGGTATGAAGTTAGAGGGTACAGTTAGAAATGTTGTAGATTTTGGGGCTTTTGTAGATATTGGGCTTAAGAATGATGGTCTTATTCATATTTCTAATTTAAGTAATGATTATGTAAAGCATCCAAGTGAAGTATTAAAAGTAGGAGAAATAATAGAGTGCACAGTAATTGATATTAACAAAGAAAAAGGAAAAGTAGGATTAAGTTTAAAAAATGTTTGAAACTTTGATAGGTAGTTGGCATATATTTTATTAGGTGATTTCTATGTCAGTTGAGAGTTTTAAAAAATTTGTCAAAGAAAGACCAAATTTGGTGAGGTATGTAAATAGTAAAGAAAAAACTTGGCAAGATTTTTATGAAATGTACGAACTTTATGGAGAAAGTAGTGATGTTTGGAATAGTTATTTAAATACTTCAAGTAATAATGGTACGGTTACTATAAAAGATTTATTTGGAATGTTTAAGAATATTGATGTTTCACAAGTTCAAGAGTCTATTACTTCTATTCAAAAAGGAATAGGGTATATTGAGAATTTAGTAAAATCTAAAGAAGTAGAAAATATTCCGAAAAGATCTAGTTATGAAGCAAGACCAATGTATAGGTATTTTGATGATTAATGAATATTATTATTCAATATAATTTAAAAGCTAATCCTAATTTAGTTAGATATTTGAGAGAGAATTCTTACTGGTATAAATATCTTAATAGAAGTAATAGTTATTTAGGAGAGTTTGAAAAAGAGATGAAAGTAAGATATAAACTTACTCCAAAGGATAAACTGGAAAGATTTA
Organism: uncultured Mycoplasmatota bacterium; assembly: GCA_900551925.1. GTDB lineage: Bacteria > Bacillota_I > Bacilli_A > RF39 > UBA660 > UMGS1449. Next base: position 11,416 of record URXR01000006.1, read on the forward strand.
CAAAAAATATTGACAAAGTATCACAAATTATAGATATATTTTCATAATATGTCTTTTTTTTTGAGAATTTATTTGGTATACTTTAAATAAGGTGATGATATGAATAAGCGAGGATTTGCGGTTACTACGATGGTTTATGCTGCGGTTATTCTTCTTTCTATTACGATGTTTACGGTACTTGCTATTGTAAGAGAGGAATATGGGAATCAAAGGGAATTTGTTGAGGATGTAAATAGAACACTTACTCAGTGTCTTGGTGGAGGTGGATGTTAATGCTAAAGAAAAAGAATGGATTTACTTTAATCGAGTTAATAGCAGTAGTGGTTATTATGGGAATCATAGCATTAATTGCAACACCAAATATTGTGTCAATGATAGATAGGGGTAAAAGAGAAGATTATTTAGCAGATGCTAATGAATTTATTAGTAAAGCTACTTATATGTATAAGCAAGAGAAATATAAAAATGATACAAATGTTTTTAATGGTAATAAAATTTTATTAAAAGATATAGAAAATATTAATGATTTAAATGATCCATATGGTGGTACTTATGATAATACAGCTAGTTATGTAAGCTTTAGTGAGACTTCTAGTAATGGAATAATTGTTAGAACAGCTTCTATTTATTTATATTCGTATGATGAGGATAAAAGTATTTGTCATCAAATAGGTACAAGTGGTAGTCCAATAGAAGAAGATAAATTAACTATTGACTCGGTAAAAGAGAGTGAAACGTAGAAATTGTAAATTGTATTTAAATTAAAGAAAATCTATTTACAAAAAAGTTTTAAAATGATATATTTTATGTATAGAATATGGGAGGCTTATTATGAAAAGTATATTGAAAGATAGAAAAGGTTTTACGTTAATAGAGCTTTTAGCGGTTATAGTTATTTTAGCAATTTTGGTTATGGTAGCAATACCAGCAGTTACTAGATATTTAAATTATTCTCGTCAAGGAACATTTGCGGATAATGCTAAATCAGCAATTAGTGCGGTCAGAAATGATGTAATACTTAATGGTTATAGTTCGGATTGCTACTATAATAAAACCGAGATAAATAAATTGCTTGAGAGAAAGCTTGAAACTAGTCCTTTTGGTGGGGAAAAAGGAGCTTATGGAGATATATATATTGTAGTAGATGTTGATGATAAGGGAACAACTAAATATTCAATGTGTATGACTGATCAAGGTGGACGTGGCTTTATTGATGACCCTGAAAATGCTTCTGAAACTGCTGATTATGGAGCTTTAGAAGCTAATATTGATGGTGAGCTAGTTGAGTTATCTAATGCAGGTTCTTGTACTGCACCAAGTGGCATTCCTCAATGTAAAACAAGTAGTTAAATAGTCAGATATTTCTGACTTTTTAATTTTTAATTAGATAGTATCTTGGTGCTTAATGTAGTTTAAGAAAATAAGTGGTAAATTATTAGTAAATTAAAGAAAATCTATTTACAAAAAAGTTTTAGAATGGTATATTTTATATGTAGAATATAGGGAGGCTATTATGAAAAGTATATTAAAAAATAGAAAAGGTTTTACGTTAATAGAGCTTTTAGCGGTTATAGTTATTTTAGCAATTTTGGTTATGGTAGCAATACCAGCAGTTACTAGGTATTTGAATTATTCTCGTCAAGGAACATTTGCAGATAATGCTAAGTCTGCAATTAGTGCAGTTAGAAATGATGTTATAATGAAAGGTATCAGTGATGGGGAAATATACGATTTAAAGGAAATAAATGAATTACTTGAAAGAAAATTAGAAACTAGTCCGTTTGGACAACCTTATTCAACTGGTTCTTATATTAGAGTTACTATTGATCCGGATGATGGTACAGGAACTTATGAAATGTGTTTAACTGATACAGGAGGCAGAGGTTTTACTTTAACAAAAGAAAGATATATTAATGGTGATAAGGTTGAGTTATCTGGTGTTACTCAGTGTACTACTCCTTCATCTTAATTTACTAAAACTAATAGTCAGAAATATCTGGCTTTTTCTTTTGCTTTAAAAAATATTCTTTTAATTTTAGAAAGTATGTTATAATTTTTATGAGGTGGTAAGATGCTTAAAATAGGGTCACATGTTTCTTTTAAAAAAGATACTCAACTAGTTGGAGCATTAAATGAAGCTTTGTCATATGGTTCTACAGCTTTTATGTTTTATACTGGGGCTCCACAAAATACTAATAGAGTTCCTCTTTCAGATGAATTAACTTTGGAAGCTAAGAAAATAATGAAAGAAAAAGGTTTAGATATATGGGATGTTGTAGTACATGCTCCTTATATAATTAATTTAGCTAATGGGGATGAGTCTAAATATAATTTTTCGATAAGTTTTTTAAAACAAGAATGTAAAAGATGTGAAACTTTGGGAATAAAGAAACTAATTCTTCATCCTGGTTCTCATGTTGGACTTGGAGTAGATGTTGCTATTTCTAATATTACTAGGGCTTTAAATGAAGTTTTAAAGGACACTAGTACAGTTATTTTACTTGAAACTATGGCAGGAAAAGGAACAGAAGTTGGAAGAAGTTTTGCTGAGATAAAGGAAATAATTTCTAGAATAGATTATCAAGATAAAATAGGAATTTGTCTAGATACTTGTCATTTATCTGATGCTGGATATGATATTAGTAATTTTGATAGTATTTTAGATGAACTCCGTGATTTAGAACTTTTAGATAAAGTTTTATGTATTCATATAAATGATAGTAAAAATATTTTAGGTTCTCATAAAGATCGTCATGAGAATATTGGTTTTGGAGAACTTGGTTTTGATAATTTGATTAAAGTTATTTATAATGATAGACTTAGTAATATTCCTAAGATTTTAGAAACTCCTTATATAGAGGGTTTTCCTCCATATAAGTTTGAAATTGAAATGATTAGAAAGAAAGTATTTAATGAAAATTTGAAAGAAGAAGTTACTAAGTATTATTCTTGATTTATGATTTTTTAAATATTAATAATGTAAATAGTGATTTATTGGGAGGTAAAGGTGAAAAAAAAGCAATTGAAGTAAGATATGAAGACGAAAATATTTGGCTTACTCAAAAAATGTTGGCTACTTTATATAATGTAGAAATTAATACAATAAATTACCACATAAAAAAAGATATACAATGATAGCGAATTAACTAAAGATTCAACTGTTCGAAATTTTCGAATAGTTCAAAATAAGAGAAATAGAAGTGTATCTAGGAATGTTGTTCATTATAATTTACAAATGATTATTGCATTAGGTTTTAAAGTAGATAATGAAAAGTTAAAAGAAGAAGTTATTAAGTATTATTCTTGATTTATAATTTTTTAATATAATAGTTATTTATTGGGAGGAGTTTATGAAAAAAGTAGTATTTGCAACAGGTAATCAAAGTAAAGTTTTAAGATTTAAAAAGGATTTGTTAGAAAGAGGAATAGAATTATTATCTTTAAAAGATTTAGATTTAAAATTGGATGTAGAGGAAAATGGAGAAAATGCACTTGAGAATGCTTTAATAAAAGCAAGGGCCTGTTATCAAAAGATACATATGCCTACGATAGGTATGGATGATACTTTATATATGGAAGGAGTTCCTTTAGATAAACAACCGGAATTAAACGTTAGAAGAGTAAATGGTAAAAGGCTTAGTGATGAGGAAATGTTAGAGCACTATACTAGTTTAGTTAACGAATATGGAATAGATGGCAAAGTTAATTGCAAATGGGTATATGGTTTAGCAGTTATTAATGAAAAAGGAGAGGAAAGTACTTACACTTGGTATAAGGACAATTTTTATATGGTTAATGTTAAATCAGATAAAATAAATCCTGGTTATCCTCTTAATTCTATTTCTAAATATAAAGAAATAGATAAATATTTTACGGATATAACTGATAAAGATAAAGAATTAATTAGTATAAATGAAGATGATGTTATAGATTTTATTGCTAATCATATATAAATGTTTCTATTATTAATAATGTAATAGTGATTTATTAGGAGGAAAGATATATGAAACATAAAATAAAAGTTACAGTAATTGATAAAAAATTATATCCAGAATTACAAGAAAAATATTGTGCTGATTCAAAAGCAGGAGTTTGTCCTTGTTATAATGTAGGAGATGAATTTATTTTTGAGAGAGATGGCGATAAGGATGATTTTTGGCATATGTGATTAAATACATTAGTTAAAACAAATGGAAATCCTGATACTGTTGCAGGAGGGCCAAAAATACCACATTGTTCAGAAGCTTGGGATGCAATAGCAAGATATATTTATACAGGGTTACAAGGTGGCTCAATTATGAAAGGGTGGATGAAAGAAGAAAATACAATGATTACTTGCTGTTCTGATGGGACTAGACCTGTTATTTTTAAAATTGAAAGAATAGATTATTAAATATGAAAGGTAGTTTGATGAATTACTTGAAGTAACTCGTAAAATTAGTCAGAATAAGTTTTCTGATATTGATAAAACCGTGGAAGATTGTCTTACTAGAGTTTTAGAAAATGTTTAAGGAGAGGCCTGTATGAGTAAAATACTTAAAAATAAAGGAATATTATTTGATTTGGATGGAACATTATGGGATGTTTTAGAAATTACTTATAAAAGTGTAAATAAGATTGCTAAAAAATATGATTTGGAAAAAATTGAAGAAGCTACTGTTAAGAAAGTATTTGGTTTAAGTAAAGAAGAAGTTGCGAGACTTTATTTTCCTAGTGTGGGACTTAATAAAGCTTTACAGTTATTTGAAGAAGCTGAAACTTTAAATAGAGAATATTTAAATAAGTATGGTGGTAATATTTATGATTGTTTAGAGAAAGTTTTGCAAGAACTTAATAAAGATTATGATTTATTTATTGTAAGTAATGCTTCTAGTAATAAATATATAGAGTCATTTTTGATGTCTTCTAAAACGAAAAAATATTTTAAGGATTATATTGCTGCTGGGGAGTTTAATATTTCTAAGGATGAGGCTATAAAAAAAATAATTGAGGATTATAATCTGAAAAAAAGTGTATATGTGGGAGATATTTATAATGATATGGAAGCTGCTAAAGAGGTTGGAATACCATTTATTCATGCTAGATATGGTTTTGGTAAAGATTTTAAAACGGAATATTATATTGATAGAGTAAAAGATTTACCAAGTGTTATTAAAAATATTTTATAATACATTACTCTAATAATATTGATTTATAAAATAGGTGCTAAAAATAGATAAATTTCTATTTTTTTATTTTGTTTTTAATTTAATCTTTCATTAATTAGTTTTATGATGATATAATTAGATAAAGAGTTCTTTATTGTGGTGATGTTTTATGAAGAAAAAAGAATTTGAAAAACTAAATATCAATTGTTTGATACTGATTTAGTAAACCTCTTTACAAAATCTTTATAAATAAAGGATTTTATCAATTTTAGAGCTTATACATTTTCATAAAAAATTAGCTAAAATCATTAAAAAGTTATAAAAATATGATAAATTTAGCATTATTTACTATTGAAATTAGAAAGGTGATTACGACGACATTTAAAAATATAGAAAAGAGGTGTTATATTTGAATAACAAATTAGAAATAATATTAAATTTATTAGAAGATAAGGAAATAAGAAGTATATGGGATAGTGAAAAAGAAGAATATTACTTTAGTGTCATAGATGTTGTAAGTGTACTAACTGAAAGCTCTAGATCAAGAAAATATTGAAATGTTTTGAAAGCTAAATTAACCAATGAAGGAAGTTAGTTGTCCGAAAAAATCGGACAACTGAAATTAAAATCAAAGGATGGTAAATTTTATGTAGATGTTAGATTGATATTTTTATTTGATACCGCAAGGTAACCCCCATAATATTTTGCCTAGAAAGGAGATAAGCTCTAAATATGTTAAATGAACAAAATAATCTATTGATATATAAAGATATAGATGGAAATGTAGTGGTTGATGCAATATATAAAGATGAAACTTTATGGCTTACTCAAAAAGGGATGGCTAAGGTTTTTGATGTTGGGATTTCTGCTATTTCTAAACATTTGAAAAATATATTTGAAGATCAAGAATTAGATGAAAAAGTGGTTGTTTCCAAAATGGAAAATACCACTAGACATGGTGCGATTGAAAATAGAACACAAACCAATGAAGTTAAAATATATAATTTAGACGCAATTATAGCCGTTGGTTATCGGGTAAACTCTAAGAAAGCGACTGAATTTAGAATATGGGCTACTAAAGTATTAAAAGAATATATCATAAAGGGATTTGCTTTAAATGATGAAAGATTTATTAGAGGAAATAAGTATGATGCTAAGTATTTTGATGAACTATTAGAACGAATTAAAACAATTAGAGTAAGTGAAAGAATGTCTTATCAAAAGATTACTGATTTGTTCATTGCAACTTCTACAGATTATAATCCTAAATCAGAAGAAGCTTATACATTTTTTAAAATTGTTCAAAACAAACTTCATTATGCTATTTCTGGTCATACTGCAGCAGAACTTATTTATAATAGAGTGAATGCTAATAAAAAACATATGGGTCTCACTAATTGGAAAAATTCCCCTGATGGACTAATATACAAGTATGATGTAGTAATTGCTAAAAATTATTTGAACGAAGAAGAGCTAAATAAATTAAATGATTTAACAAATATGTTTTTAGTATTTGCAGAAGATGAAGCTAAAGAAAGACATGTTATGACTATGCAAGATTGGATTAATGCCACAGATGATTTGTTAAATTTTAGGAGAAAAAATGTATTAAAAAATAGTGGTAGTATTTCTCATAAACAGGCAGTAGAAAAAGCAGAAAGTGAATATGAAAAGTATAGAGTTATTCAAGATCAAGAATATATTTCTACAATGGATGAATTTTATAATAAATATTTAGAGGAAAATAGTAAAATAAGTGGTTTTTAGTTAAAAAATGATAAACTTTTTAGTTGATACCGCATAGGTTAACCCCCATTATCTATTAATTAAGAAAAGAGTGATTTTATGTTAGAAAAAGATTTTAAAAAAATAATTGGTAATATAAAGGAAGAAATTTTAAATGCACAGATAAAAACAATGCAACAAGTCAATAGCAATTTAATAATGTTATATTTCAGATTGGGAAAGATAGTTTCAGAAAATAAAAAATATGGTAATAATTTTACTAGACAAGTCTCTATAGAACTTAATTTAACTTTTCCAAATATGAAAGGTTTTTCAGAAAGAAATATAAGATCAATGAGGATGTTTTACGAAGAATACGCAGATGATGAAAATTGGCAACAACTTGTTGCCAAATTACCATGGGGTCATAATTTATTACTAATTGAAAAAATTAAAGATAAGAATATAAGAAAAATATATGCAGAAAATGCCATTAAAAATGGATGGAGTAGGAATGTTTTAGCACTTCAAATAGATTCAGAATTTCATAAAAGAATTGGTAAAAGCGATAATAATTTTTCATTGTTATTACCTCCTAATGATAGTGATTTAGTAAATAATACAGTAAAAGATCCTTATATTTTTGAATTTATTTCATTAAATAACAACTATAAAGAACAAGAACTAGAAAATAAAATAGTTACAAAAATAAGAGATGTATTATTAGAGCTTGGTAAGGGATTCAGTTTTGTAGGAAATCAATATAAAATATTGGTTGATAATCAGGATTTTTATATCGATTTGCTATTTTATCATTTAGAATTAAGATGTTATATAGTAGTAGAACTAAAAGCAGGAGAATTTAAACCAGAATATGTTGGACAGATAGGCTTTTATGTTACAGCTGTTGATAAATTGTTAAAAAAGGAATATGATAATCCAACAATTGGACTATTATTATGCAGAGAAAAAAATAGAGTTACAGTAGATTGGTCATTGCAGTCAGCTAATGTGCCTATTGGAGTTTCAACATATAAATTAAATAATAAGTTACCTAAGAACATATTAGATAAATTGCCTACAGAAGAAGAAATTAATCTTCATATAGATATGGAAAGTGGTGATGGAAATGAATAATAATAGTCAAATTCAATGCTTGATACCAATTTATTTAACCTCACTTGAGAAGTCTTTATAAATAAAGGGTTTGCGAGCTTTTAGATCTTGCACGTTTTTTTTAAAAAGCAACAAAAAATGAGCAAAAATAGTTATTTTTATTCAAAAATGGGGTATTTTTTTTAGTTGATACCGTATGGTAAACCCCCATAATACTTCGGAAGAAAATAGATAGATAAATAGTAATTTGAAAGTGAGTTGTTGAGATGGAAATATTAGAATATGGTAATCCAAAAAATGATAAAATTATTTTGATTCACGGTTTTCAAAGTCCATATCAATTATGGAATGATTACATTGATTACTATAAAAATGACTACTGTGTAATTGTTCCAATTCTGGCAGGTCATAATATCAATGAGAATGATGATTTTGTGTCATTTGATATTTGTGCTAAAGAATTAGAAGAATACTATATTACTAAATATGGTAATAAAGTTTTTGCAATTTATGGTATGAGTATGGGTGGAATTTTAGCAAGTTGTATTTGGAAAAATAAAAATATAGAAATAGAAAAACTAATATTAGAGAGTTCTCCTCTTTTATCTTGGAATAAATTTATGACAAATTATTTTACAAAATGGTATTTGAATATTACTCATAAAACTCAAAATAGAGATGAACGAACTATAAAACAAGCCATTGGTACTATTATTAGTGAAGATAAAGTAGATGTGTTTTTAGAATTGTTTGATCATCTATCAGATAAAACAATAATTAATTGTGTTCAAGAAGTTGGAAAATTTAACTTACCTAGCGATATTAACACACCAAATACAGAGATTTATTATTTTTATGGTAGTAAAATAAATGAGATTTTATTTCGTAAAGTTGCACATTATTTGAAGAAAAACTATCAAAATACTACTACTATTTGTTTAAAAGGAAAAGGTCATTGTGAAGATGCACTAATTAATCCCAAAGAACATATTAAAACATTAAATAAAGTATTAAAAAAATAAATTCAAATTACAATTTATAGAGTAGATTAATGTCTACTTTTTCTTTTGGTTAAAAAGTATGATATAATGAAATAGATTTTATGTGAGGAAGTGATTTATATGTCAAATGACAATAAAAAAGAGGGGGTTAATAAAATTGGTATCAACTGGTATCCAGGTCATATGGCTAAGACTAAAAGACTTATAAGTGAGAATTTAAATTTAATTGATATTATTTATGAGGTTATTGATTCAAGAGTGCCTTATAGTTCAAAAATTAATGATTTAGAGGAACTAGTTAAGAATAAACCGCGTATTTTAGTTTTTACAAAATATGATTTGTGTGATGAAGAGGAAACTGATAAGTTTATAGAAAAGTATAAAAAACAAGGTTATTATGTAATTATTTATGATTTAACTAAAAACATTGATACTAATAAAATCATAGATTTAAGTAAGGAAATTTTAAAAGAAAAACTTGAAAAGATAAAGTTAAAAGGTATTACTAAGAATTCTATTAGGGCTTTAGTGGTAGGAATTCCTAATGTTGGAAAAAGTACTCTTATAAATAAATTAGTAGGTAAGAAAATTGCAGTTGTGGGGAACAAGCCTGGTGTTACTAAGAATTTAAATTGGGTTAGAGTAGATAAGCAGATTGAACTTTTGGATTCTCCTGGTATTTTGTGGCCAAAACTTGAACAAGAAAAAGAAGCCTTTAATTTAGCTAGTACTACTGCTATAAAAGAAGATATTTTACCTAAAGAGGAGATTGCGGTTTATATTATTAAGTTTTTATATAAATATTATCCAGATATTTTAGAAAGTAATTATGGTGTTACCGATATCAATGATTTTTATGAAGTTTATGAGATAATAGGAAAATCAAGAGGTTTTATTAGTAAGGGCGGAATAGTAGATGATGATCGAGTAACTAATTTAATTATAAATGATATAAAACAAGGTAAGATAAAAGGAATTACTTTTGATAGGGTTAGTGATTATGAATTGTAGTGATTATAGTACTGAAGAGTTAGAGAAAATGCTTACTTTTTTAGAAAATAAAAAAGATAGAGAGAGCATGAAAAAGTATAAAGAAATTGATTTATATTTATGCTCTTTGGATAATTTACGTTATGAGAAGAAATATTATCAGAAAGGATTTACTTTAATTGCTGGAGTTGATGAAGTAGGAAGAGGCCCTTTAGTAGGCCCGGTAGTCGCGGCTGCAGTTATTCTTCCCGTTAATTATCATCTGGAGGGGTTAACGGACTCTAAAAAGCTATCAGAGAAAAAAAGGGATTATTATTTTGAAATAATAAAGAAAGATGCTATAGCTATAGGAATAGGAGTAATAGATAATAAAAAAATAGATGAAGTTAATATATATGAGGCGACAAAACTGGCTATGAAAGAGGCTCTTAATAAACTAAAGATAAAACCAGAAATAGTTTTAACTGATGCCATGAAACTAGATATTGATACTATAAATGTTCCTATTATTAAAGGAGATATGAAAAGTATTACTATCGCGGCTGCTTCAGTTATTGCTAAAGTTACAAGAGATAGAATGATGTATGAACTTGATAGAAAGTACCCTTATTATAATTTTAAAAGTAATAAAGGTTATCCTACTCGTTGTCATATTGAGACTATAAATAAATATGGAATAATAAAAGAGCATCGCAGAAGTTATGCTCCAATTAAAGATATGGATTTTAATAATAATTAGGCTTTTTTATAAAGCTTTTTATATGATAAAGTTTTTTGGAAACTGTAAATAGACAAAAAGCAACTAAAAATAGATAGTAATTTATTTTTATTTATATTAGAATTAGAATGGGTGATATGATGAAAAATGTTTTGGAAATAAAAAATGTTTCTAAAAAGATTAGTAAAAGACAAATTTTAAAAGATATCTCTTTAGAAGTAAAAGAAGGAGAGATATTTGGGTTTGTCGGGCCAAATGGAGCTGGGAAGACTACTTTAATAAAAGTGATGCTTGGTCTTTATAAAATGGATAGTGGTAATGTCAAAATAGCAGGTTATGATATAAAGAAAGATTTTGAAAAAGCTATGGAAGAAATTGGTGCTATCATTGAAAATCCTGAAATGTATGGTTATTTATCGGGAAAAGATAATTTAGCAATATATGCGAGAATGGAAGAAGGGGTATCTGATAATTTTCAAAGAGAGTTAATCAGAATGGTAAAACTAGGTGGGAGAATAAATAATAAGGTTAAAACTTATTCTCTTGGTATGAGACAAAGACTAGGAATAGCTCAAGCTCTTTTATCTAATCCTAAGCTTTTAATATTAGATGAACCTACTAATGGGCTTGATCCTTTAGGAATAAAAGAACTTAGAGATATGCTTAAAAAAATAAGTAAAGAAAAGAATATGGCCGTTTTTATTTCTAGTCATATTCTTAGTGAAATTGAACTTATGTGTGATAGAATTGCGATAATAGATAATGGGGAAATAATAGAAATAAAAGATTTACATGATAAAAGTAAAGAAGAAAAGCAAGAAGTATTATTTGAAGTATCTTTTAAAGATAAAGCTTCAGAAGTTTTAGAAAAATTAGGATATAATCCTTTAATAGAAGATGCAGGAATAAAATTATTAGTAGATAAAGAAGATATTCCTGTCATTAATAAACATTTGGTAGAAGATGATATAAAAGTTTATGGAATAAGTAGTAAGCATAGAAGTTTAGAAGAGGAATTTATAGAGAAAACAAAAGGTACGAAAGGTCAAATAAAATAGGTGATATGATGAAGATAGTTAAATTAATTTATAATGAGATTTTAAAACAAACTAAAAAATTAAGTTTTAAAATAGCCTTTTTAATTTTAGTTTTATTTGCTATAGGAGTTCCTTTTCTATATAAAATGGTAATTTATAATGATGATGTTTTTCCTTTATATTATGAATCTGATATAGAATATTATGAAGATGACTTAGTTGAGAATGCTGAAACTTCACAAGATAAGCTTCATAATGAACTGGTTAATGTAAGAATTGATGTAGTTAAGAAAGCTATTGCTAATGATGAGAGTGCTTCTAATTTTAGAATGGATGTTTATGAAGAGTATATACGTACTAAGAGATTAGAAATAGTTTTAAATTATATGATACAAGATAAAGATATTGATTATGAAGAAATTGATAATGATTTTGAACTTAATAGTAGTTATTTAGAGGGGTTAAGTAAAGAAGAGTTACAAGATCAAATAGATAATTTGAATAAAGAATTAGATGTTCTTAATGAGACTATTACAAATAATGATTATTCTTGGTATTTAAATAGTCAAATAGAAAATTTAAAAGCAAATGATAATTTAAATGATATAGATAAAAAAACTTTAGAAGTTTATGAAAAATTACAAGAAGTTAATGTTACTGATGAAGATGATTTTAGAGTAGATGAAGCTAATAGTATAATTGAAAATTATTCTTTGAAAACAGAAGTGTTAAGTAAAGATGAATATGATAAACTTGATTCTACTATTTCATATGATGATTATGTAAAATTAACTAATTTAAAAAATGAGGCTTTAGATGAGAAAATTGCAATGTCTTTTAAAGCTATTGAAGATAATGTAAATTATAATAATGATGATGCTAAAACTTCGTTAAGTGATTCTATTAATACTAATAATGTTATTCTTAGCATAATTGTAGTAGTAATTGCTGGAGGAATAGTTGCTAATGAGTTTCAAAAGGGAACAATTAGATTATTAGTTATTAGGCCTAATAAGAGATGGAAAATTTTACTTTCTAAGTTCTTGGCAGTAGTCTTTATAGCAGTAGGACTAGCCCTTATTACTTACGCATTATCATTTATTGCTAATGGAATAATGTTTGGATTTGATAATTTGTTTAATCCTTCTTTAGAAGTTGTAAATAATAAGGTGGTTCAGACAAGTTACATTTTAAATAGCTTAGGTAATATGTTTATTTTATTGATACCAGTAATATTTATTGGACTTATTGCTTTCTGTTTATCGACAGTTATTAATAATACAGCCTTTAGTGTAGGACTTTCAATATTTATTCTGATGGGATATTCAATGGCTTTGATGGTGTTACAAATGTTAGGTTTTCCATTTATTGATTTAATCTTTTTACCATATTTAAGTTATGCTCAATTTTTAGATCCTTTAGCTTTAGCACAATCTTGTGAGTTTAATTCTTTATATTATACGTTCTTTCAAGCTAATATAGTGTTATTAGTCTGGGGAGCAATACTTTATGGTATAAGTAATATAGTGTTTGTTAGAAAAGATATAAAAAATTAAGGTAAAATGAGTGCGTTTGCACTTGTTTTTTCTTGTTTTTCATTTAAAAGTAGGCTATAATTGTCATAGGGAGGACATGCATATGGATAGTAAGACTTTTAAGATTATAGATAGTTATGGTAAAGAGTTAGAGTATGAAATATTACTGGCTTTTAAATGGTTTAAAACGGGAAATAATTATCTTGTTTATACAGATAATACTAATGATGAAGATGGTAATTTAAATATTTATGCTGCTATTTATTATCCTGATGATGATAGTAAGCTAGATAGTATAGAAACCGAAGAAGAATGGGATGAGATTGAAAGTAGATTAAAATTTATGGAAAGGGAGTAATTAGAAATGAATGATATAATAGATAATATTATTATGAATATTGAAAATTTTGACTACAATAATATTTCAATGTTATTTTCTTCTTTGCTAGTTTATTATGTTAGCAAAAGAACTATAAGAAATTATGATTTAAAAAAGGATAGTAAACCTAAAAATATTAAAGAAATTGCATTGCCTCCGGAAGTAAAATTAAAATATGATGAGGTAGCTTTTAATTCAATGATGAGTAGTAAAGCTAAAGAAGCTGTATTAAAGTTTACTAATTTAATGATTGAAAAGTTTCCTTCAGAGGTTTTAAGTAATTTTTATAATAATATTAATACTTTGGAAATAAAAAATAATGCACCAAGAAAAAATCAATTTTTTAATAATTTTAGATGTGTTGGTGTATATAAGGGTGAGTTAAATAGAATTATTTTAGATGAGAATCAATTTTTTAATACCATTTATCATGAGCTTTTTCATATGGCTAGTTCTGTTTCTAAGGATAAAATTTATTATTCAGGTTTTTATCAAGCTAAACCAAAATCTATGATAGGAGAAGGAATAAACGAAGGGTATACGGAGGTTTTAACTAAAAGATATTTTTATCAAGATACTAGGAAGTTTAAATCTTATGAGTTTTTAGTTATGATTGCAGATAGATTAGAAAAGATTATAGGTAAGGATATAATGGAGAGTCTTTATTTTAAAGCTGATTTACATGGACTTGTTTTAGAACTTCAAAAATATATCTCAGAAGATGATGTAATGAAGTTTATTACTAATACGGATTTTATTCTTAAATATGTTTATGAGGATAGAGTTAGATTTATAGAAAGAGATAAAATTGTAAATGTTTTGAAAACCACAATTAATCTTTTGATAAAAGCATATAATTTTAAATTAGAAAGTGAATATTCCAAGGGAAATATAAGTGCAGATGAATTTTTAGAAGAAATGTATGGTTACTGTTCTTCTTTTGCTTCTGATTTAAAAATTGATGGACATAATTATAAGTTTTTATCTAGTGAGGATTTTGTTGATATTTTTACTTTGTATTTTAAAGATTTGCTAGATATGAAAGAGAGTGAATTAATTATTAAAAAATAATTGATATAAAAGTGGTTAAAAGTAATAATTTAAGTATTTTTTACTTTTTACTGTTTTAAGTCTTGATATTGTTATGTAGTTTTAGTTAATTTTGACTAAAGCTTTTTTATATTTTTCATATTTATTTCAGTTGTTATTTATTAAATTTTCAAAAAATTCTCTTAAAATAAATTCTTGACATATAATGAAATATGAGTTATAAATTATTAGACAAGGAGTGATTGTGTGAAAAATTTAGTTATTGTGGAATCTCCCAGTAAGAGTAAAACTATAGAAAAATATTTAGGAAAAGATTATAAAGTAGTGTCTTCTAAGGGTCATATTAGAGATCTTACGACAACTGGTAAGTTTGGTCTGGGAGTAGATGTAGATAATGGATTTAAACCTAGTTATGCTCCGATTAGAGGTAAGAAGAAAGTTATTACAGATTTAAAAAAACTTAGTAAGGAATCTGATAAAGTGTATTTAGCTTCCGATCCAGACCGAGAAGGGGAAGCTATTGCTTGGCATTTAAAAGATGCGATGGGACTTGATGATAAAAATTATGATAGAGTTATTTTTAATGAAATAACTAAAGATAAAGTACTAGAGGCTTTTAAACATCCTAGAAAAATAGATAATAATTTAGTTAAGTCGCAAGAGACGAGACGTATTTTGGATAGGATTATTGGATTTAGACTTTCTAAACTTATGCAGAGTAAAACTGGTGGTAAAAGTGCCGGAAGAGTTCAATCTGTTGCTCTTAAACTTATTGTAGATAGAGAACGAGAAATTGAAAGTTTTATTCCAGAAAAATATTTTACTATTACGGGAATTTTTGATGATTTTGAATCAGAATTATTTGCTTATAAAGATAAAAATATTGAAATAAAATCTGATTCTTTAAAAGATGAAATCATGAAGGCTTTGGATAAAGAATTTGTGATAGAAAGTGTTGAAAAGAAGGATAAAAATAAAAAAGCTAAAGCACCTTTTACTACTTCAACACTTCAACAACTTGCTTCGACAAAACTTAATTTTTCAGGGAAGAAAACAATGACTATTGCTCAAAAGCTTTATGAAGGAATTGATATTGGGGAAGAGACTACAGGTCTTATTACTTATATGAGAACGGACTCTATTAGATTAAGTGATGAATTTATTAAAGCAAGTTATGCGTATATTAATAAGACTTATGGTAAAGATTATGTGGGGTATGTTAAGAAAAGTAAAAACACTGAAAATGTTCAAGATGCTCATGAAGCTATTAGACCTACTAATATAAATAATACTCCGGAAAAAGTGAAACCTTATTTATCTTTAGATGAATATAAATTATATAAAATGATTTATACTAGAGCTTTAGCTTCACTTATGAAAGATGCTAAAAGTAAAGTTACTACTATTATTTTAGATAATAATGATTATAAATTCAAAACAACAGGAAGCGTTATTTCGTTTGATGGATATTTAAAGATATATAATGATTATGAAACGAGTGAAGATAAGATTTTACCTGATTTAGAGGCTTTAACGGGGACAAGTATTTATAGTAATGATATTGTGGCAGAAGAACATTTTACAAAACCTAAACCTAGATATACTGAGGCTAAACTTATTAAAGAATTAGAAGAGTTAGGAATAGGAAGGCCTTCTACTTATGTTAAGATTATTGATACTTTAAAAGAACGTGATTATATAAGATTAGAAGATAAGAAATTCTATCCTACTGATATGGGAATACTTACTACTGATAAACTTCAAGAATTTTTTTCTAATATTATTAATGTAGAATATACTAGAGATATGGAAGAAGATTTAGATAAAATCGCGGATGGTGAAATGATTTGGGACAAAGTTTTAACTAATTTTTATGGTGATTTTGAAACTCTAGTAGAAAAGGCTTTTAAAGATATGGAAAAGGAAAAAGCTAAGGAAACAGGAGAGATGTGTCCTTTATGTGGTAAGCCTTTAGTTATTCGTAAAGGAAAGTATGGAGAGTTTACTGCTTGTTCTAATTATCCAGAATGTAAATATATAAAAAAGGAAATAAAAGAGCAAAAAGAAATATGCAAGTGCCCTAATTGTGAGGGAATGATTGTGGAAAGAAAAACTAGGAAAGGTAAGATTTTCTATGGTTGTAATAATTTTCCAAAATGCAAAACTGCTTTTTGGGATAAACCTACTGGTAAGATGTGTCCAGAATGTGGAAGTATTTTACTTGAAAAGAAAGATGGTATAGCATGTTCTTCTTGTGATTATAAAGAATAAGATAATTATAAATAAAAAATATAGCTTGGTATTATTAGTTTTAAAGGCTATATTTTTTATTTTTTAGTTATTAATTGACAATTACATAGTTTAATGAAAAAAATCCTTGAAATAACTTTGTTTTTAAGATATAATCTTTATAGAATAAGAGGGTGTTTATATGTTAGGTAAAATAGTAGAAATTAATGAAGATCAAGTTAAAGTGAAAATGACTATTGATATAAAAGTGCAACCAAGTCTTTCTAATTTACATGTAATTTTTGAGGATGATGGTAAAAAAGTAGTTGGAGAAATTGCGTCAATTACTGAAGAGTATTTAAATATTGTAATTATTGGAGAAATTATTGCTAATAGATATTTTCCGGGAGTTACGCAAAAACCTAGCTTTAAATCGGATGTAAGAATTATAAATATGGATGAACTAGTGTTAATTTTAGGACCATCTACTCCTAGTTTAGGAACTTTTTACCTAGGAGAATCTTCTATTTATAATAATTATGCTATTAATATTGGAATAAATAATTTCTTTTCTAATCATTTTGCTATTATTGGTAACTCTGGTTCAGGTAAAAGTTGTGCTACGGCGACAATAATTCAAAATCTATTTTATTCTAATAATCCTCCGGTTAATTCTAATATATTTGTATTTGATGCTTATGGTGAATATCATAATTCATTTTCTAGTTTTAATAATGTAAATCCTAATGTTTGTTATAAAAGTATTACAACTAATCCTTATGCTACTTCTGAGGAACAACTTAAAATACCTCTTTGGCTTATGGGAGCAGAAGGAATTGCAATGCTTTTGGATGTAACTGAAGCTAATCAAATACCAATAATTGAAAAGACTCTTAATTTGCTTCCTATTTTATCACGTAATGATGAAAGTGTTTTAGCTTATAAAAATAATATAATTGCTAGATGTTTAAGAGATATAATTTTGACAGGAAAAAGTGCTGCTAGTATTAGAAATCAAATAACAGCAGTTCTTAGTTATTATAATACTAGAGATTTAAATCTTGATTTAAAAATAGTAGAGCCTGGGTATGTTAGAACGCTAAAACAATGTTTATATGTTGATAGTAATAATAGTATGCAAGCTATTGAAAAGGTAGTAAGTGCAGTTTCACAATTTATTACTGATGATTTAGATTATAGAAATGCTGAGCCTGTTGCTTTTACTTTAGAGGATTTTTCAAAAGCTTTAGGTTTTGCTCTTATTTCAGAAGGTATTTTAAAAAGTGATAAAGTTTATGATTATGCCAATATTTTAGCAGTTAGAACTAGTTCACTTCTTGAAGGAAAATATAGTACTTATTTTGATTGTCATGAATATATGACAGAAGCAGAATATATAAGTAGATTAATGACTACTAGTGATGGTAGAAAAGCTCAGATAGTTAACTTTAATATAAACTATGTTGATGATAGATTTGCTAAAGTGTTGGTAAAACTATTATCGAAAGCAATATTTAATTTAAGTGCTAATGCTGTTAATAGAGCTAGTAGTGCTTTCCATATTATTATTGAAGAAGCGCATAGATATGTTCAAGATGATACTGATACTAGACTTTTTGGATATAATATTTTTGATAGAATTGCTAAAGAAGGTCGTAAATATGGAGTTTTATTAGGACTTGTTACACAAAGACCATCAGAGATTAGTGAAACTTCTATTAGTCAGTGTGCTAATTTCTTAATATTTAGAACAATGCATGCTAAGGATTTGAAGTATTTAGAAACGATGATGCCTAATACTACTGAAGATACTATGAATAATATTAAGACTTTGCAACCTGGTACGTGTATGACTTTTGGGTCAGCATTTAAACTTCCAATTTCAGTTAAGTTACAAATGCCTAATCCAGCACCACTTTCTAGCAATGCTGAAATCACCGCAAATTTTTAGACTAAATTCCGTTTTATAAAAATTTGTTTGATTTATTAGACT
>URXR01000007.1 GCA_900551925.1 uncultured Mycoplasmatota bacterium
AGTCTAATAAATCAAACAAATTTTTATAAAACGGAATTTAGTCTAAAAATTTGCGAGATTTATTGCTTAAAGATTCAAATTCATTATTTAACATTTGGTATTTATCAGCTATTTTAGTGGTTTCAGCTTTTTCTAAAGCATACCAACCATTTTTAAACATTAATTCATAAGTTTTTCTTTGCATAATAGCAATATCTTCACACATATTTTTAATTTCTTTATAAAGTATTTCATTACTAGCTTCAGTTTTTGCTGTAGTATAGTTTTTTTCCATTTCTTTTAAACAAGATAATAAGTCGTTTAAATAATCTTTATCATTTAATTCAATAGTGTTAGGTACTTCTTTTTGGGGATTAGAAATTTTATTATTGTCCATTTTCTCCTCCTTGTAAAATATTTAGTATTTTAGTTAGATTATTATAAAAAATGCCTGAAGCTTCTTCTAGTAAAGCAAATATTTCAGCATCAGTGATTTGTTCTTTGGAATTAATTGTTTTTTTGTAAGATGAATAGTTCCAATTAAACATATCAGATAAATAATCTAAATCTTTTCCTGTAATAATATTAGGTACTTCAGTATAATTTTGCATATTTTATCTCCTTTCATAGTTAGTATGGCTGGTAATAATAATTTTATAATAAAAAAAGGAATAGTTTCCTATTCCGTGCTTATAACTATATTAGTTCCAATTTCTTGCGCCAATTATAATTATAAGTAAGATAAATAATACTAAGATTATGGCATATCCGTTAGAATATCCTCCGCCATAGTATCCACCATAGCAAGGATTATATGATGCTTGACATCCGCATCCAGATCCATAACCATAGGAATTTCCGTAATACATAAACATCCTCCTTTTTTTTATCTAATATAGTTTATTATACTTGGCTTCATTTTGACATTACAAAAAACTAAATTATTTAAATTTTTGTGTTTTTGTGATATACTTTATAAGAGGTAATGATATGATAAAGATAATAAAAGGAATAGATAAACCACTGTTAATTATTTCAATTATTTTATTTGCTTTAGGATTAGTAACTATCTTTTCGGCTTCTAATGTTACAGCTTATATGCTTAATGAAGCTGATCCTAGTAGATATTTTGTAAAAGAATTGGTTTTTTTACTTTGTGGTTTTGCTATGGCTTTATTTATCATTCATATTCCTACGAGTAAGTATTCAGTACTTTCGTGGCTGGCTACTATTGGAATTGGGATTGTTATTGTAATTTTGGCACTTTTAGGACAAGTTGTAAATGGAATGAGTGGATGGATTAATTATAATGGCCTTGGTATTCAACCTAGTGAATTTGTTAAAGTAGCGATTATTCCACTTATTGCTACTTTTTATGAGAGTAATATTAAATCTAAGGATAACATGTTTAGAATGCTTATTCCGATGTTTGTAGCTTTGTTTGTAGCGGGCGCTATTGTGCTGCAAGGTGACTTAGGGACTGCTATTATATTTTTAGGACTTTGTATTTTAATGTTTCTTTTTTCACCAGTTTCTAAAAGAATAAAGGTTAGGATTTTTGGATTAGGTTTTATTTTTGCTGTATTTTTTGGAATTATACTAGTTGTCGGAGGAGAAAATATAATTTCTGCTGATAAATGGGAAAGATTTAATTATGAAGATCCTTGTAGTAGATATACAACTTCTGGTAATCAGCTTTGTAATGGTTATATTGCTATTAATGGAGGAGGTTTGACAGGTAAGGGATTAGGAAATAGTACTCAAAAGTATTTATATTTGCCTGAGGCTCATACAGACTTTGTCTTCGCTATATATGTTGAAGAAACGGGAATTGTTGGCGCTATGCTTTTATTTGTTTTATACTTTTTGTTATTAGTTAGAATTATAGTGATTGGAAAAAGATCTAATAAGATAGGTAATTCTCTTATATGTTATGGAGTAAGTTTTTATATTTTTATGCATATTATGGTAAATTTAACAGGGGTTTTGGGTATTTTACCAATGACAGGAGTTCCACTTCCTTTTATGAGTTATGGTGGTAGTATTTGCTTGTCGGTATTACTTGCTCTTACAATGGTTCAAAGAATTGCTTATGAAAATAATAGAATTACTCGAAAAGCTTAGGTATTAGGAATGCTTCCTACTAATGTATAGTAGGAGGTATTTTTATGGAAAAATTTAATGAAATTTATGAAAAGTATAAAAATTATATTTTAGGAGGTGTATTAGCTTTAATATTAATTATTGGAGAAGCTTTTTTATTTTGGTATTTTTCTAATGATATAAACTCGTTAAAACAAAATATTAAAAGAGAGACTGCTAGTAAGGTAGAAGTAAAAGAAGATACTAAGCAGTTTATCGTGGATATTAAGGGTGAAGTAAAAAATCCTGGAGTTTATATTTTAGATGAAGGAAAAAGAGTAATAGATGTTGTTAGAAAGGCTGGAGGATTTACTGTTAATGCTGATAGTAGTGCTAATAATCTTAGTATGAAAATAAAGGATGAAATGGTAATTGTAATATATAGTAAAGAAGAGATTGATGATTTTGAGGCTGTTAAAGAAGCAGAGGAAATAGTAAGTGAGTCTTGCCAAAATGGGATAGTTTATAATGATTCTTGTATTACTAGTGATACTATTAAAGATAGTAAGAGTACTGATGACTCTAGTAGTGATAATAGTTCTAGTGAAGAGAGTTCTCAAGAAGTTAAAAAGGTTTCTTTAAATAATGCTAGTTTGGAAGAACTTATGACATTATCAGGAATTGGAGAAGCTAAGGCTAAAAGTATTATAGAGTATCGAAAAGAAAAAAAGTTTGAAAAAATAGAAGATATTATGAATGTTTCCGGTATAGGAGAATCAGTATTTGAAAAGATTAAGGACTATATTACAACATAATTTTATTTACTATCTTCTTTTAGTTATAGTTTTAGTTTCTTATTTTATAAATAGCAATTTGGATTATGTGAGTGTTTATGATAGTTTTAATGAAGAAGAGTTTATAATTAGTAATATTATAGAGAAAGATTATGGTTTAAAATTAGAACTTAAAGGTAAGGAAAAAGTATTAGGATTTCTGTATTTAGATGAAAAATCTGAAATTAATAATTTTTTAGGAGAATACACTTTAGGAGATAAAGTTTTAGTAAGTGGTGAGATATCTGATGTTACTAATAATACAGTTCCTAATACTTTTAATTATAAAGAGTATTTACTTAGTAATGAAATTTATAATGTTATTGAAATAAGTGAAATTGTTAAGATAGAGGATAATAAAAATATTTTTTATGGATTAAAGAATATGTTGTTAGAAAGAGGGGAAAAACTTGATAAGTCTTTCCCCTATATAAATAGTTTAATTTTTGGAAATAATAATTATTTAGATGAAGATGTAGTAGAGTCTTATAGAGAAAATGGGGTTAGTCATCTGTTTGCTATTTCTGGTCTTCATATTACTATTTTTATAGTAATTTTAAGTAAAATTTTAGAGAAATTTAAAGTAAACGAAGTACTTAAATATATTGTTTTAATACTTTTTTTAATTTTTTATATGTTTTTAACAAATTTTGCAATGTCTGTTTTACGAGGGGCAGTTTTTACTATTTTGATACTTATTAATAAGATATTTAAGCTTAATATTTCTACAGTTAATTTACTTTTGGGAGCACTTATTATAATTATGTTTAACAATCCTTTGTTTATTAATAATGTGGGGTTAGAGTATTCTTTTTTGGTAACACTTTTTTTGATTGTATTTTCGAAAATTATTAATAGAGGAGGAGAGATATATAAATTATTTATAATTTCTTTTATAGCATTTTTAGTTTCTTATCCTATTACAGTTAATAATTTTAATCAAGTTAATTTTTTATCAATAATATATAATATCTTTTTTGTACCTTATGTTTCTTATTTACTTCTTCCTTTAGTACTCATAAGTTATGTATTTCCATTTCTTGATAACCTTCTTTATTTTTTTGTTAGAGTTATTGAAGTGTCATCACAGTTTTTAATAGATATTGACATTGGTAAAGTTGATATGTGTAAAATGGGTGTGTTAATGATAGTGTCTTATTTTGTAATTATTTGTCGGCTATTTTGGAAGTGGGATACTAAGAAGATGAAAATATTATTGGTCTTAGTGCTATTTTTTATTTGTCATTATTTTATGCCTTTTAAAAAAGAAAATTATATTTTATTTTTTGATATAGGACAAGGTGATTCTAGTTTAATAAGTGTCAATAGTTCTTATACTTTGATTGATACTGGTGGAGTTGTCATGTATGGTGACAAAGAGTATACATATAAACTTGTCAAGAATAAGTTGCTTCCTTATTTTAAAAGTATGGGTATTAGAAAACTTGATAATTTAGTACTTACTCATGGTGATGCGGACCATATGAAGGAAGCATATTATTTAATAGATAAATTTAAAGTTTCTCGAGTATATATTAATAGTAATGCTATGAATGAGGAAGAGGAAAGAATATATAAGTTGTGTAAAGAGAAAAATATAGATTTTAATATTTTAAATAAAAATCAATATATTGATATTGGAGGATATAAGTTAAAATCTTTAAATGGAAATCGTAAAGATGAAAATGATTCTAGTATTGTACTTTATGGAAAAGTTAATGATTATAAAGTGCTATTTACTGGTGATATTTCTAAAGAAGTTGAAACTTCTATTTTAAATGAATATAAAATTAAAAATTTGCATATATTAAAATTAGCACATCATGGTTCAAAAACAAGTTCTGACTATAATTTTTTAAAGTTTAGTAATCCTAAGTATTCTGTTATTAGTAGTGGTAAAGATAATAGATTTGGGCATCCAAGTGAAGAGACATTAGATAGTTTAGACAAACTTAAATTAAAATATTTTAACACTGCTTATGATGGCTCGATAAAATTTTCTTTAGAAGATGGCACATATTTATTGTATCCACCATAATATATAGTAGACGCAGCCGCTTAAGGGGTGTCCCTGCGTTTATATAGATGAGGGCTTTGGCTCTCTTTTTGTTTTAAAGTAAAAGTTCTATACTTTTTTATGTCAACATGTTATTTAATTTTAAATTTTTTTACATTTTAATTTTATATTGTGGTAGAATAGTTATAAGGTAGTGATATGGATGATAGAAAAGTTAAAAAAATTAAATAATGAAAAATATGATTTTGATTTAAAAACTAAAATTTGTATATTGGTATTTATTTTTGTATTTAGTTCTGTTATTGGATGGATACATGAAGAATTATTTTGTTTGATTATGGATGGCGAACTTGTAAAGAGAGGTTTTTTATATGGAGTATATTTACCTGTTTATGGATTAGGTGCAGTTTTTATAGTTTTATTATTAAAGAGATTTAAATCTAAACCTATATTATTTTTTCTTTTAGTTATGCTAGTTACAGGTGTTTTAGAATATATTGCAGGAGTTTTACTTTATGAAATATATCATAAAACATGGTGGTCATATGAGGGATTGTTTTTAAATATTGATGGTTATGTATGTTTAAGATCGGTGTTTAGTTTTGCTATTGGAGGATTATTATTAATTTATTTATTAGAACCTTTAATATGTAAGTTAGTTTCTAAAATGAAGAAGAAAAATGTTATTATAATTTCTTTGTTTATGATGGGTATAATTTTAATAGATTTTGGACTTACATTACTTTTTAGAAATCAGGTATAAAAAAAAGATAATCATTTATTTAGTTTGACTATCTTTTTTTTGTTTTACTGGTTTCTTTTTTAGGTTCTTTTGTTTTATTTTGCTTTTCAGGAGTAGGATTGATTTCTGTTTTTGTATATAAATCTAAATTATTTTCTTTAGCGTTTTCATATATTTTATTCCAGATTTGACTTTCTATATGTCTAGCTTTTTTAGGATGAGCTAGGTATCTAATAGTTAAATCTACATATTCTTCAGTTAATTTAGTATAGATTATAGGTTCTAAATTATTGTAATAGATACGATAATCTCCGATAGCATCATTTAATTCATGTTGCATTTTTTTAGGGATTCTTTTAACTATATCATTACTATTTACAATATCATATAGAACTTTTTTATTGTGTTCAAGGTTCGCATTTAATTTAATTTTTACTTCTAATTCATTCCAAATATATTTAAAGGCTTTGGTATAGTTTTTTATGGCTTCAGTAAAGATTTTAGAATTAGGGATTTGAACGATTATACCAGTACTTTGTTCTCCTTCGTCTTTACTATTTACTTCGAGGATTTCAAAGTTTAGAGTGTTTAGATTTACGACGTCACCGATAGTAGAGTTTACTTCAATTCTATCTTCTACTCTGATTGATTTACTAACTGAAATATAAATACCAGCGAAAAAGTTTAGAATTATGTCTCTTATGGCAAGAGTTGCGGCAGCTCCCATAAAACTTATAATAGTAATAATATTTTGAATTTGATTTTCCCAGATAAATAAAAGAATTAAAATAGTTAGAATAGTTTTAACAATATGAGCTTTTTTATTGAATAAATAAAGAGCTTTTTCGTTTTTATTAAATTGAGTATTTAAAAAAGTTATTCCTCTGTAAAGTAAATCCATAATAATTATAACAATTATGCTGTAAATTATTAATAGAATAGGGGTTTCGCTGATACCAGTTAGTTCTGATAAATTGTGACTTAAATCTTGTAAAAAGTTCATATTTTTTACTCCTTTCATGTTAATTTTTCTAGTGTTTAATAATAACATTAAATTTTAAAATTTTCAATGATTTTACAATAGTTGTTTTAATGTTTACAGTTAATGTGTCAAGTTGCTTTTTAGAGTCGTTTATTGTATAATTTATGCTTGATGAGGAGAAATATTATGGATTTTAAAGAAAAAATAGTATTAGTTACAGGAGCTTCTAGAGGACTTGGTGCTGTTATAGGGTATGAGTTTGCTAAATTAGGTGCAATTGTAGTTATTAATTATAATAAGAGTGAGAAAGAAGCTTTAAAACTTAAGAAGAGAATCTTTGATGATTTTAAGAAAGAAGCTTTAGTTTTAAAAGCTGATATTAGTAATGAGATTGAAGTAAAGAAAATGGTTGAGAAAATAGTTTTTAAGTATGGAAAAATTGATATTTTAGTTAATAATGCTGGTATTAGTAATGATAGTTTGTTTGATGATAAAAGTTGTTTAGATTTTAACAGGGTTTTAGAGGTTAATGTAACCGGAACATATTTAGTTACTAAGTATGTGGGTAAAGAAATGTTAAAATGTGGTAAAGGTAAAATTATAAATATTGCTAGTGATAATGGACTTTATAATTATTATCCAGAAAGTGCTGATTATGATGCTTCAAAAGCGGGGGTTATTTCGCTTACTCATAATATAGCTAAATTTTATGCTCCATGTATTAATGTTAATTGTGTTTGTCCAGGGTGGATTTTGACTGATATGAATAAAGAACTTGATGATGAGCAAAAGGAAAAACTTTGTAAGAAGATATTAATGAAAAGATTTGGAGAACTTACGGAGATTTCTAATGTAGTACTTTTTTTGGCTAGTGATTTAGCTAGTTATGTGAATGATAGTGTTATAGTAGTAAATGGAGGTTATGATAATGAATAATTTAGAGATAAGTGAAAAGGTTTTAGAACTTGCTAAAGAATGTGAAGAGGAATTAAGAGATATATTTTTTAAATGTGATAAAATTTGTTTTAATAATACGAAGAGAGTTTTAGAATCATTTATAAGAAATGGTATTTCAATGGATCATTTTAATGGAACAAATGGATATGGTTATAATGATGTAGGAAGAGAAAAAATAGATAGAATATTTAGTGATATTTTAGGAGCAGAAGATGCTCTTGTTAGAGGACAATTTGTATCAGGTTCACATGCTCTTACAGTATGTCTTTTTGCCCTTTTAAGGCCTGGAGATGTTCTTTTAAGCATTACGGGATTACCTTATGACACTTTACATGAAGTTATAGGAATTAGAGATAATGCTAGTAGTTTAAAATCATTTGGAGTTGATTATAAACAAGTAGATTTAGTGGATAATAGTTTTGATATTCCAAAAATAAAAGAGGTTTTAAGTAATGAAAAAATAAAAGTTGTGGAAATTCAAAGATCTAAAGGTTATTCTTTTAGAAAGAGTATAAGTGTTAAAGAAATTGAAAAAGTTATTAACGAGATAAGAAAAATTAGAAAAGATGTTATAGTTATGGTTGATAACTGTTATTGTGAATTGGTTGAAGAAAAGTCTCCTTTAGAAGTAGGAGCGGATATTATAGTTGGTTCTTTAATTAAGAATTTAGGAGCTGGGGTAGTTCCAAATGGTGGTTATATTGCGGGAAGAAGTGATTTGGTGAAATTAGCTGGAGAGAGGTTAACTCTTCCTGGAGAGGGTAAAGATGTTGGAGCAACGTTAGATATGAATAGATGTTTTTTACAAGGAATTTATTTGGCACCTGCGGCAGTTAATAATAGCATTAAAACAGCAATTTTAGCTAGTAAGATGTTAGATAAATTAGGTTATCAAGTTGAACCTTCATATAATGCTAATAGGGTGGATATTGTACAAGCTATTAAGTTTAATGATCCAGAAAAAATGATTAAATATTGCAGGGGTATTCAAATGGCTTCACCAATAGATGCCTATGTAACACCAATTCCAGATGATATGCCTGGTTATGATGATAAGATTATAATGGCAGCAGGATGTTTTGTTCAGGGTTCTACTATTGAACTTTCGTGTGATGGACCGCTTAGAGAACCTTATATTGCTTATCAACAAGGTGGTCTTACTTATGAATATGGTAAACTTGGAGTGATGAAAGCAATTACAGAAATATTAAAATAAAAACTAATAAATTTAATGTTTGAATGATGTTAATATAGTTAAATTTTAAAAATGAAATAGGCAAATTTTGAATTTGGCTATTTTTTTTGGATTAATTTTAGAGATTATTCATTTTACTTTTTAGTTTTATTATTTTATAGTGGTATTAGTGGTTTTGATATAATTAAATTAAAAGGAGAGCTGATATGAATAGATTAAAAAAAATTCAAATGTTACTTGGAGATAGTTTTGATTATATTAGTAGTAATTATAAAATAAGAGAACAAAATATAAATAAAAACATAGATTATTTGTTTTTTAATAGTGTTCTTAATTCTTTTGTAATAATAGAAATTGTAAAAGAGAATGTTACAATAAAACAAGTAAAGGATATGTCTTATTATATTAAATATGTAGATAGGAACTTAAAAGAGAAAAATAATAGTAAAACATTAGGAATTATAATAAGAAATAAAGATAATAATCTTATTTTGGAGTATGTTAGTAATTTTGATATTTTTAGAAAAGTTTATAAATTGTAATATAAAGATTGTATTGTGTGCTTGTAATAAAGGAATTTGTAATGTATAATGGGTATAGATAAACTATAAGGAGGAAAATAAAATGAAGATGAAAAATAGACTTGGGGGAGACTGTCCGAAAATAGATAAAAGGAGTAGAACAGAGAACAATTAATATTATTTTTAGCAAATTTGGAAGAAAAAAAGAAAGAAAATGGAGAAAAAGAAGGGAAAAAGTTTACAAAAAATGTAAAAAATGCAATAATGAATAAAAAAACTAATAAGAATGGAGTTGTGGAAAATATGAGGAAACGAATTCTAGACAGGCTCGGGGGGGGGGTACTTTTATAGAGCTTTAAATAAAGATGTAAAGGAAATAAATAAAGTATTTCTATCTTTATTTTGCATTGGAATAATATTAATAGCAACATTTGTAGGAATAAATATAACCAAAAGTTCTTATGCACTATTTAGTACAAGTATAAAAGGAGAAAAAACAATAGAAGTAGAAGTTTTAATACCAACGTTAGATAAAAGCGGAGCTAATCCTCCAGTACTTGATAGTAATATGATACCAGTATACTATGATGAAGGAGAAGAGGTCTGGAGAAAAGCTGATAGTTCGAATAAAAGAAAAGATTATAAATGGTACGATTATGATAGTAAAATGTGGGCCAATAGTGTAACAGTAACAAGTTCAAGTAGAGCAACTTATCAAAATGCCGGTTTAGGTACGGAAATAGATATGAACGACATTTTAACAATGCAAGTGTGGATACCAAGATATAAATATAAAGTGTGGAATTATAATAGTGATGGAACAAAAACAAGTGAGCCTCAAGAAATAGAGATAGTATTTGAAGAAGGGACAAATTCTACTGGAGATATAACTTGTACTGATAATATTCAGGGAAGTAGTGGAAATGGAACAAGTGAGACATGCCGATTAACAAGCACTAATGCTATTTGTACAGATGATACTTGTAATAATAAATACTATACTCATCCAGCCTTTACATTTGGTTCTGAAGAATTAGAAGGTTTTTGGATAGGAAAGTTTGAAGTATCAAGTGATATAGAATGTACTGCTACAACGAATAGCAGTGTTGGAGAAGGTTGTAATCTTACTACAATTAATCCTTTAGTTAGGCCAAATGTAGAAAGCTGGAGGAGTGCTCAGATTAGTATTTATGCTAGTAATATAATGAAAATGAATGATGAAGGTAATATCTATGGATTTAGCACTAATGTTGATACACATCTTATAAAAAATATGGAGTGGGGTGCTATGGCGTATTTTTCGCATAGTAAATATGGAACTTGTGAGAATGGTGTTTGCTCTGAAATATATGTGAACAATTGTAATCAATTTATAACTGGAATAGGGGCGAATACAGTGGATGCTACTTCATCAAGTTTAAGTTGTTCCTCTTTGGAAAATATGTATAATGGTAGATATGGAATGTTAGCTTCAACAACAGGAAATATTTATGGTATTTATGATGTCAGTGGAGGAGCTTGGGAGTATGTAATGGGGAATGTAGTGAGTTCTGATGGAAAAACTATGATAAGTGGTGTTAGTACCTCGCAAAATTCTGGTTATACTGGAAAATTATATAATTCTGGAAGTTATACAAATTATACAGGTATGTATGATTATCCTGATACAAAATATTATGACAAATATAGCTTTGCTACTGGTCGTTCTGAAAAAAAGAAGTCTAAACTTGGAGATGATATTAAAGAGACCAGGACTAGTGATACTACTAGTTGGTATAATGATTACGGTTATACAATTTATTCGGGTACACCTTGGTATGGCAGAAGTGGAATGCATACTTATAGCAATGGAAATTTTGGTATATTTATGACTGGTGGCAGTAGTGGTTATCCAAGTGCTAATTTATCCTCACGAATTGTAATTGTTAATTAATTTTTAAATCATAATAAAAAAGTAAGAACATTTGTTGTTCTTACTTTTTGGATATTATGTTATTTTTTAGTTTCTTTGGTAGTTTTCTTAGTTGTTGTTTTTGGTTTTGTAGTTGTTTTTTTAGCACTACTTGTAGAAGTTGTTTTTTTTGTAGTTGTAGTTTTAGCAGGAGTTTGTTTCTTTTTTTCTTTTTTTGTTTCAGTTTTCTTTTCTTCTATTTTTGCTTCTGTAATCTTTTCTTTTCCTTCTTTTGATTCCTTATCTTGTTTTATTAGTAACCAAAGTGTTGTTAGACCTAAAGTTATAGCTAAGAAACCAATAATAGTTCCAAGAATAGGAATAAGTGTTAATAATTTTAGAATAATAATACCAATTATTCCAGATAGATATTTGTTAACTTTTAATTTTAAAACTTTAATTAAAAGTATTTCTCCTACTAGGAATCCTGAATAGATATAAGCTAGATAAAGTGCTATAACATAAAGGGCTGCTAGTATTAATCCTAAAGCTATACCAATATTACTTAGTAGTAATAACATAGCAATTAATGGAATGCAAATTAGTATTAAGATACCTGCCCCAATATTTCTTACATATAATCCAAAACTTGGTTTTTTGTATAGATTACTAGTTTTTTCGATTGTTTGTGGTAATAAGATAGAAATTACTAAGAAGACAATTACTAAATTTACTATTGATGATAAAACAGCATTAGCATCAATACCATTACTTTCTTCAACTGTTGCTAGTTTTTCGATATCAGTTATCATAGTATTATCACTTATTGTGGCATTAGCATTTTCATTATAAGATAAAGTTCCGTGGATAGTAACATTATCTTCTACTACAATATTGTTAGCATCTAAATTGACATCTCCATAAACTGTAGTACCACTTTTCATAGTAATTTTGGTTCCTACTACATCAACATGACGTTCTAATTTTCCAGCTAAGTTAATTTTTTGTCCTACAATTTTAATATCTCTTCCAACGGAAGAATTATCAGCAAAATTGATAGTGTTACCTGCTAAATAAAGACTTTTAGCAACATGTCCGGCTATATTTACTTCGTTACCTGCAGCAAAACCGTATTCTAGGCTACCATCAATGTTAACAGTATTACCTGCAATAAATCCTATACCATCAATATTGCCGATGACATCTACTATGTTACCTGCTAGAGCACTATCACCTTCAACATTTTCATTGAATTCAACATTGTCATTAGCATCTGAGTAGAAATTAGTGATTTCATTAGCACTTACTGGGGTAATTACGAGACAAGCAGCTAGAACTAAAAATAAAAATATTTTCTTTTTCATATTATCCTCCTTTATTTTAAATTATATACTAAGTTTGGTTTTCTGTAAATAAATTTTGAAGTTTTTATATTCATTTAAGCTTAGAGCTTTAAAAAAAATAAAAATTGTGTTATTATATGGGTAATGATTAAAGAAAGAGGGAGAGATATATGAAAATTTTATCAGTTAATGCAGGTAGTTCAACTCTTAAATTTCAAATGTATGAAATGCCTGAAGAAAAAGTATTAATATCTGGAAATTTTGAAAGAGTAGGTATTGATAATAGTTTTTATACTATAAAATTTGGAGGAGAAAAAATAAAGAAAGAGGCAGTTTTAAAAAATCATGGTGATGCTGTTCGTATTCTATGTGATGAGCTTGTAAGTAATAAAATTGTTTCTAATCTTGATGAGATTGAAGCAGTTGGGCATAGAATGGTTCATGGAGGAGAAGAATATGCTTCTTCAGTTATAATAGATGATGATGTTATTAAGACAGTTCGTGGTTTAATTCCTTTAGCACCACTTCATAATCCTGCTAATTTAATGGGAATTGAAGCTTTTAAGGAAATTGTTCCTAGTGCTAAAAATGTTGGAGTTTTTGATACAGCATTCCATCAAACTTTACCAAAGGAAGCTTATTTATATGCTGTGCCATATGAATGGTATGAAAAATATGGGGTAAGAAAATATGGATTCCATGGTACTAGTCATAAATTTGTATCACAAAGAATGAATGAAATTTTAGGAAGAGATGATACAAAAATTATTACTTGTCATATTGGTAGTGGAGGTAGTGTTTCTGCTGTAGTTAATGGTAAATCTGTTGATACTTCTCTTGGATTTACTCCTAATTCTGGTATTATGATGGGAACAAGATCAGGAGATATTGATTATTCAATGATTCCATATGTAATGGATAAAGCAGGTATTTCTTTAGAAGAAGTTGATAATGCTTTAAATAGAAAAAGTGGGCTTGCTGGAATAAGTGGAGTTGGAAGTGATTTACGTGATGTGGAAGCAGGAATCAAAAATGGTGATGAAATGTGTAAGTTAGCTTTTGACATGTATGTTAGAAAAATAGCATCTTATATTGCAGAATATTATGTTTTAATAGGTGGTTGTGATGCTATTGTATTTACCGCAGGAGCTGGAGAAAGATCACCACTTATGAGAGAAAAAGTAATGGAAAAATTAAGCGTTTTAGGAGTAAAGGCTGATCCAGAACTTAATAAAGCTTTTGGAGAAGAATCTTTAGTTTCTAGTAAAGATTCTAAAATTCCAGTTTGGACTATTCCAACTGATGAAGAACTTATGATTGCTAGAGATACTTATGAACTTGTAAAATAATAGATAGGATGATAATGATGTATAAAAAAATATTTAAGGCTATTAAATCATATAATAATATAGTAATAGCTAGGCATGTAGGAATTGATCCTGATGCTATGGCTAGCCAAGTTGCTTTAAGAGATTCTATTAAACTTACTTTTCCAGAGAAAAATGTATATGCTGTTGGTAGTGGCTCAGTTAGATTTAATTTTATGGGCAAATTAGATAAAGGATTAGATTATTCTAAAATGAATAATATTTTACTTATTGTCCTTGATACTCCAGATAGGAAAAGGGTTGATATAGAAGAAGATATTCATTATGATTGCAGCATTAAAATTGATCATCATCCATTTATTGAAAAATTTTGTGATATTGAAGTAATTGATGATAATAAATCAAGTGCTTCTGAAATGGTATATGATCTAATAAAAGATACTAAATTAGAAATAAATAAAGATATTTGTGAAGTATTATTTGCCGGAATAGTTGCAGACACTAATAGATTTTTATTTAATAATTCTAAAGCAGAAACATTTTTAATTGTTAGTGAAATGATTAAGGATTTTGATATAGATATTACTAAAGTATATAATGGACTTTATGAAAGACCTATTAATGAAGTAAAATTATTTGGATATATGGCTAATAATATGAATATTACTTTAAATGGTGTAGGTTTTATAAAGGTTACTGATGAGATTTTAAATAAATATCAAGTTGATTCTGCTACTAGTGGAAATTTAATAAATGAATTTAATAGTATCAAAGAACTTTTAGTTTGGGTTACGGCCACTGAAGATGTAAAAAACAGTGTTATTAGAGTATCTATTAGATCAAAAGGCCCAATTGTAAATAAAGTTGCCGAGCAGTTTGGTGGAGGGGGTCATGCTTTGGCAAGTGGAGTTAAACTTCCTTCGTTTTTAGAAGTTGATGACCTTATAAAAGAGCTTGATGATGTTTGCAATAAATATATAGAAAGTAGTGATAAAGATGAAAATAACTAGTTCTAAGTTTGTTATAAGTGCAATGAGGAGAAGTCAGTATCCAACTGATGGACTTCCTGAATTTATGCTGGTTGGAAGGAGTAATGTTGGAAAAAGTAGTTTTATTAATACCATAACCAACAATAAAAAAATGGCTAGAGTTTCTAATACTCCTGGTAAAACAAGACATTTAAATTTTTATTTACTGAATGATAGCTTTTATTTTGTAGATGTTCCTGGGTATGGATATGCTTCAGTGAGTAAAAAAGAACAAAGAAAATTTGGTCTTATGATAGAGGAATATTTAGAAAAAAGACCTAATTTAGTTAGAACTTATATGTTAGTAGATTTAAGACATAAACCTAGTGATGATGATATTTTAATGTATAAATATTTAAAATATTTTAAACTTCCGGTTACAATAGTTGCTACTAAACTTGATAAACTTAGTAAAAATAAAAGAGAAAAGGCGGCTAGTTTAGTTCTTAAGACTTTAGAACTAGAAAAAGGTGATACATTTGTAATGCTTTCTAATGTTACAAAAGAAGGAAAAGATAAAATTTTAAATGAAATAGAAGACCTAGTTGAAGAAACTTTATAGGTCTTTTTTCATACAATAAATTGGGTGATTTAATGAAAATTGTCACAAATAATGAAGATTTTACGTTATTTGTTTTTAATAAATTTATGGTAGAGACTGAAACTATTAAGAAGTATTTGAAAGAAGTTATAATTAAATTAAAAAGAAGGTATAAAAAGAATATTTCAGGATTTTATAATGTTAATGTATATGTTAATAAAAAAATAGGTATGATTTTTGATTTTGAAAAGGAAGAAGGATTTGATTTTTTTAAAGATATAGTGGATTTAGATGTAGTTTTACATGATGAAGCAGAGGTTTTTTTAGAGTTTGAGGATTTATTTTTGATGGATAAATTTAATGATATTTATGTGTTTAATGATAAATATTATGTGGATGTTGATAAGATTTCTAATAATAGATTTTATAAGATGTTAGAGTTTAGTCAGTTAGTTTTTGGGGAAAGATTAGAGGAAATAAAAAATAGTTTTGGGCTAGTTGTTAAAAGTTAATTTTTAGTAGTTAATTGTTTTAAAATATAGTATAATAAATTTGGTGGTTTATATGATTTTACCTGCAGATAGTTATGTTGTTGTAAATAAAAGTATTGTTACAGAAGTTGATAAAAAAATTTTGGTGGATTTATATCAACCAATTATTGGAAATAAAGCGGTTTCTTTGTATTTGACTCTTCTTAATGATTTGGGAAGAAAAGATTTAGTTACTAAGGAATTTACTCATCATCATTTGCTTAGTGTTATGCAACTTTCTTTAGAAGAAATTGTTACTTCTAGAGAAAAACTTGAAGGAGTAGGACTTTTAAATACTTATTTAAAAAAAGGCCCAGTTAATAATTATGTATATGTACTTTATGCACCACTTAGTGCTAATGAGTTTTTGAATCATCCTATTTTAAATGTAGTTTTATATAATAATGTAGGTAAAGCAGAATATGAAAATATTGTAAGTCTTTATAAGATTCCTAGACTTAATTTTAAAGATTATGAAAATATTTCTTTAAAATTTGATGAAGTTTTTAGTAGTGTACCAGTTAATTCTTATTTTACTAATACGGATTTAATTAGTAAAAATAAGGGGGAAATATTATTTAAGAATGCTATTGATTTTGATTTGTTAATATCTGGTCTTGATAATAGTTATTTAAATAAGAAAGCATTTAGTAAAGATGTGAAAAATTTGATAAATAGTTTGGCGTTTTTATATGATATTGATATTGTTACTATGCAAAATTTAATAAAAGCTAATCTTAATGAAAAGGGAATGATTGATAAAGATAATTTACGTAAAAGTGCTAGAAATTTTTATCAGTTTGAAAATAGTGGTAATTTACCTACTCTTATTCATTATATGCAACCTAGTCATTTAAAAAGTCCAACTGGGGATGTTTCGAAGAAAGGTAAAATGATTTATACTTTTGAAAATACTAATCCGTATCAGTTTTTAAAAAGCAAATATAAGGATGGTAAGGTTGTTACTAGGGATTTAAGAATAATAGAGAATTTACTTATTGATTTAAAACTTTCTCCGGCGGTAGTTAATGTTTTATTAGATTATGTTTTAAGGGTTAATAATAAAAAACTTAATAAAACATATATTGAAACTATTGCGAGTCATTGGAAAAGATTAGAAATTGAAACTGCTGAGGAAGCTATGAATGCTTGTATTAAAGAACATAAAAAGAAGAAAAACAAAGTGGTTAATAAAAGTGGGGAAAAACTTCCTGATTGGTTTGATCAAAATATAGAAAATAAAAAATTAGATGAAAAAGAAGAAGAAGAATTAATTAATTTAATTCAAAATTATGATTAAAAAAGCTCAGGTTATTTACATGTATAACCAGAGCTTTCTATTTTTTCTGTTGCTACTTTGATAGTATCGTTTTTGCTTATTAATAATTTGGTTTCATCTTCAGTTTTATCTTTAGTAAAATCATAATCTATTTTTAGTTTTACTTTATTATTGTGGTTAGATATGGTAGCATATTTTTCCGTTATAAGATAACTATATTCTTGATATTTTGAATGATAATAAAGTTCAGAATCAGTACTTAATGGCTCTGAAAATACCATTTCATCGCTATATTTATAGGTAGTTGGTTTATCATTTTCATATTTTATTTTTACAGTAGAAGTATAATTATTAGTATTTATTTCGCATTTTAAAGTAGTTGTACAACCCGTCATTAATAATGGTATTAATAGTAGTATGATACTTTTTACTCTTTTCATTTTAGTCACCCATTTCATTTTATTACTTTTTTGGATATTTTTCAACATGTTAAAATAATTTTACTAATATTTTGACAAATGTTATAATAGATTAAATTAATATAAATAAATTTTATATTCTTTGGTAGTATATGCTGTTTTTTAAGAAAATATGAATAGGGTGATAGTTTGAAAGAAGAAGTAAGAAAATCTTATGAAATTAGTAGTTTAAAATATATGGGAAATAGTAATTCTCTTCATAGTTTAGGAGTTAATGCTAAAAAGTTAGAGATAGCGGCAGGTAAACAAATTTTAGAGGTTTTAAATTTAAAAAATAAAGAAATTATTTATACAAGTGGAGATAGTGAAAACTTTTCTTTACTTTTAAATAATATTAGCGATGATAAAATGATTTTAACAGATAATGAAGATTTTTATAAAATAGGTAGTTTGATGAAAAAAAATATTAAAATTGGAGATATTGATGATTTTAAGAACGAAGATTTTTATTTAATATCAGGTTTTAATGATTTGGAACTTGATGATTTTAAAGGACTTAGACATATATGTTTAAAAGACAAAAATGATATTAATAATTTAGATAAATATGATTTTATTACTATTGAAGAAGAAGAGTTTCCTTTTTTTGGATGTCTTATTAAAAGTAAGAATAGAGAATTAGTGCCTTTAATTCATGGTGGTAAGAGTTCTACGAAATATAGAAGTGGTACTTCTCCAGTTCCTTTAATAGTAGCTTTTTCAAAATTTATAAAACTTAAGTATAAAGATTAATAAATAGTTAATAATAATATTGGGTGATTAATTTTGAGTAAAGATAAACAAAATATCAAGTGTGATGTTCATACTTGCAAATATTGTGATTGTGATAATGATCATTGTAATTTAAGAGAAGTAGAAATTAAAAATCAAAGTGGTTTAACTTCTCAAAAGGAAGAAACAATTTGTGCAAGTTATAAACTTGATAAAGAAAAAATGAAAGAGGAAGAATAATTTTGTTATTTTTCTTCTTTTTTTATAATATTTTTGATATACTAAAGATGGGAAAATCTTTAGGAGTTGATCGGTTTTGAAAAAGAAGAAAAAAATATTGTGGATAATTTTAATAGGATTAGTAGTAATATTTATAGTTTTGGCAATAATATCAAGTTTTTTATTTACTGCGAATGAGAAAATAGAAACAGTTCAGGATATGATAACAGAGCAATCTGAAAAAGAAAAGGAAATAAAAAGTACGGGATATACTATAGATAGTCCGAATGTAATTTTAAATCCTTATGGTAATTCTCCTCTTACAGCTTTAGTGGTTTTTGAAACAGAAGATGAAGTTTCACCAGAAGTTACTATTGTTGGTAAGGATGAACTTTCTACTTATACTCATACTTTTGATAAAGGTACAAAACATTATTTACCAATATATGGACTTTATGCTGATTATGATAATACTGTAATTATAAGTTATGGAGATGTTAGAAAAGAATTAAGTATTAAAACAGAAGCTTTGCCAGAAGACTTT
Organism: uncultured Mycoplasmatota bacterium; assembly: GCA_900551925.1. Taxonomy (GTDB): domain Bacteria; phylum Bacillota_I; class Bacilli_A; order RF39; family UBA660; genus UMGS1449. Next base: position 19,202 of record URXR01000007.1, read on the forward strand.
GTTTTACCAGAAGATATTTTTGCTAACAAAGAAAAACTTACTAATGATCTATATTTTTATACTCCTTCTTCTAGTGGTTATACGTGTGCTTACGATGTAAATGGTGAGGTGCGTTGGTATTTAACTAATTATGCACTTTGGAAAATAGATAGATTAGAAAATGGACATTTATTGGTTAGTACTGAACGTCTTATAAATTCTCCTTATTATATGACAGGTTTATATGAAATGGATTTACTTGGAAAGATATATACTGAATATAGTTTAGAAGGTGGATATCATCATGATTATTATGAGATGGAAAATGGTAATTTGTTGGTAGCTAGTGATGATTTTAATAATAGTGATGGAACTGTTGAAGATTATATAGTAGAAATTGATAGAGAAAGTGGTGCAGTTGTTAAAAGCTTTGATTTAAAAGATATACTTAATATGGAAGATGGTAAGAGTGAAAATTGGACTAGTTATGATTGGTTTCATAATAATTCTGTTTGGTATGATAAAAATACTAATTCAATAACACTTTCAGGGAGACATCAAGATGCTGTTATAAATATAGATTATGAAACAGGAAAGCTTAATTGGATAATTGGAGATCCTACTAATTGGAGCGAAGAATATCAAAAATATTTCTTTACTCCGGTAGGGGATGATTTTGAATGGCAATGGAGTCAGCATGCAGCAATGATAACGCCAGAAGGATATGTATTTATATTAGATAATGGTAATAATAAGTCAAAGAATGAAGAAGATTATGTTAAAGCAGAGGATAGTTACACTAGAGGAGTAATGTATAAAATAGATACAGAAAATATGACTATAGAACAAGTATGGGAATATGGAAAAGAAAGAGGAAGTGAGTATTATTCTCCTTATATATCTGATGTAGATTATATTGAAAAAGATCATTATATAGTACATTCTGGTGGTATATCATATAAAGATGGAAAAGTATTAAATGTTCCAGCTGGGATTGGAGGAGCAGATACTCTTAGAAGTATAACAACTGAACTTTTAAATGATGAAGTAATATTTGAACTGGTACTTCCTACGAATAATTATCGAGTTGAAAAAATGAGTTTATATACTGATAATGAAAAATTAGAATTAGGTAGAGCTAAAGAATTAGGAAGTTTGGGTAAAACAAAAGCTGATAGCAAAAAACTATGGTTATATAAAAATGTAAAAGAAATTGATGATGAATATGAAAAACATGAGATAAGTATCGAAAAAGAAAAGGATAGATTAGTATTTACAGGAAGATTTAAAAAAGGTGAAGAAGTTAATGTTATTTTATATAAAAATATGATTGCTAGTTATTATAATGTACCAATTAGTAAGAGACCATATACAGCACTTTGTGTAGATGTATTTACGGAAGAAGAAAATCAAAATGGTATTGTAGTTACTAAATATATTAATAATGTAGGTTTATATGATAATTTTTCTATTTATGTAGAAATAGATGGTACTGTTTATAAAACTGATCAATATGTTAATTTTTACTGATATTTTAAAAGCTAGAAATAATTAGTATTTTTAGCTTTTTGTTTGCAAACATGTGTTTGTATGATATAATGGTTTTAGGATGTGATAATATGTATGCTTATATAAAAGGAAAGGTTACAGAGCAAACTTCTAATCAAATTATTGTAGAAAATAATGGTATAGGTTATTTTATAAATGTGTCTAATCCTTATTCTTATCAACTTAATACTGAGGTTTTTATTTATTTGTATGAACATATAAAAGAAGATGAACATAGTTTGTATGGATTTCAAACGTTTGAAGAAAAAGAACTTTTTTTAAAACTTATTGAGGTTAAAGGAATAGGGCCTAAAATGGCTCTTCCAATGTTTGCTACTGGTTCTATTAATGGAATAGTGGATGCTATTGAAAGGGAGAATGTTTTATATTTAAAAAAATTTCCGAAAATTGGGGAGAAAGTGGCTAGGCAAATTATTTTAGATTTAAAAGGAAAGCTTGCTAAGCCTCAAGATGTTAAAACTGCTAGTTATGAAGAACTTATTGAGGTATTAAAAGGTTTAGGATATAAGGAAAAAGATTTTAAAGCTATTATACCTAAAATAGATGTTAATTTAGATATAGAAATGCAAGTTAAGGAAGCTTTGAAGTTATTACTTAAATAGGGGGGATTTAGATGGCTAAAATGCATTTTAAATATGCTAGTATGAATTCAGGTAAGAGTATTGATTTAATAAGAACAGCTCATAATTATGAGGAAAATGGTTATAAAGTTTTAATAATTTCTCCGATAGTAGGAAAGGACTCTAATAATAAGATATCTTCTAGAGTAGGTCTTTATAGAAATGCTGATATTTTACTTTTATATTCGGATAATATTTTAGAAGTTTTAAAAGGAAAACTTGAGGATAAAGCAGTTATTTTAGTTGATGAAGCACAGTTTCTTTCAAGTAAACAGGTATATGATTTATTTATCATTTCTAAAGCTTTAGATATACCAGTTATTTGTTATGGACTTAGAACTAATTTTAAAATGGAAAGTTTTGCTGGTAGTAAGAGATTACTAGAGCTAGCAGAGGTTTTAGAAGAGCTTAGTACTTTATGTGCTTGCGGGCAAATAGCTAGATTTGTAGCTAGAAAAGTAGGAGATAATTTTGTTAAGGATGGCGAAGAGGTTATAATTAAAGGTACCGAAAATATTGAGTATGTTCCGATGTGTGGAAAGTGTTATTTGGAAAAAGTATCTAAATTGGATTTAAATAAAATTAAAAAAGAATTAGTGTGAGGTGAAGTATGGAAGAAGAAAAAAATATAAGACCTTCGTATATAGATGAATATATTGGTCAAAGTGAAGTTAAAGAAAATATGAAAGTATTTATTGAAGCTGCTAAGATGAGAGAAGAGGCTTTGGATCATGTTCTTTTGTATGGACCTCCGGGGCTTGGGAAAACTACAATGGCTTATATTATTGCTAATGAACTTGATGTTAATATTAGGACAGCAAGTGGACCTTCTATAGAAAAGCCAGGAGATTTAGCAGCAGTTTTATCTTCTTTAGAACCAGGGGATGTGTTATTTATTGATGAAATTCATCGTATGCCTAGATTTATTGAAGAAATTTTATATCCTGCTATGGAAGATTTTACTTTAGATATCATTGTAGGAAGTGAGGGTTCAACTAGAAATATTAAAATAGATTTACCGCCTTTTACTTTAGTAGGTGCTACTACTAAAGCTGGAGATTTAACTTCACCGCTTCGAGATAGATTTGGAATTGTTAATAAACTTCAATATTATACGGAAGAAGAATTAACTTTAATTGTTAAAAGAACAGGTAAAGTTTTAGATACTGAAATAGAGGATGAAGCTGCTATTGAACTGGCTCGAAGAAGTAGAGGTACGCCAAGAATTGCTAATAAGTTATTTCGCCGAGTTAGAGATTTTGCTTTAGTTGAAGGAAAATCGGTTATTGATTTAGAAATAACTAAAAAAGCTTTAGAGAGATTAAAAATTGATAAAACTGGTCTTGATGAAACTGATAAGGAAATAATGTTAGCAATAATTGAAAAATTTAATGGAGGACCAGTGGGTATTGATACTTTAGCTACAGCAGTAGGAGAAGAGGTGTCTACTATTGAAGATATGTATGAGCCTTATTTAATTCAAGTTGGACTTTTAAAGAGAACTTCTAGAGGCAGGATTGCGACGGATAAAGCTTATCAATATTTTGAGAAAAATAGGTATACTTTATGATAATAGAAATAGATGGAAAAGAATATAATATTGAAATAATTTATAAAAATAATAAGAATATGTATTTAAGGATAAAAGATGATTTATCAATAGTAATTACTGCCCCAAAGAGGATTTCATTTGCTAAAATTACTAAGTTTGTTAATAGTAATTTAGAATATATTACTAAGATAGTTAGAGAAAAGGAAGCTAAAATAAAAAAATATGAGGATAAATTTTTATTTTTAGGGAAATTATATGAAGTTTGTTATATAAATAAAAGAGGTATAGAACTTGGAGAAAATAGAGTTTTTATTGGGAAAAATGTTAATGTTTATAATTGGTATTTAAAAAAGGCTAAAGAAATTTTTCCTGCTGTTTTTGATGAGTGTTTTGAAAAGTTTAATTATCGAGGAGCGAAACCTTTGTTAAAAGTGAGGAGAATGAAGAGTAAATGGGGAGTATGTAATGTTACTAATAATATAATAACGTTAAATTTAGAACTTATTAAATTCAATATTAAATATTTAGAGTATGTTATATTTCATGAACTTTGTCATTTAGTATACCCTAATCATTCTAAGGATTTTTGGAATTTGGTAGAAAAGTATGTTCCTAATTATAAAGTGTTTAGAAAAGAAATGAAGAATATATAATAGTTTAGGGAGGAAGCAGTATGTTAATAACAAGTCCGGATAATAAAAAAATTAAAGAGTTAGTAAAACTTAAACAGAAAAAATACCGTGATAGTATGGAAAAATTTATTGTAGAAACAGAGCATTTAATAAAAGAGGCTTTTTTAGAGGGTAGACTTTTAGAAGTTTATGTTTTAGAGAATAATGAGTTATCATTTAAGGTTGATGTTCCAGTTTATTATGTAAGTGTAAGTGTTATTAATAAACTTAAAAATATTAGTACTTCTAAGTTTATTGGAGTTGTTTCTAAAAAAGAAAGTAAAGAATACAGGGGTAAGAGATATTTATTACTAGATAGAGTTAGTGATCCTGGTAATTTAGGGACTATTATGAGAAGTGCAGTGGCATTTAATGTTGATACTTTGATTGTATCTTTAGATTCTTGTGATATTTATAATGATAAGGTTATTAGAGCCTCGGAAGGTGCTATTTTTAAATTAAATATCATAAGATGTGATTTATCTCAGGCAATTAACACTTTGAAGAAATTAGATATTGCTATTTATGGAACAGATGTAAAAAACGGAGTAGATGTTAGAGAAATTCCTAAAGATAATTTTGCTATTATTATGGGAAATGAAGGAGCAGGGATAAGTTCTGATGTTAAGAAGCTTGTAGAGAATAATATTTACATAAAGACTAGTAATGTTGAAAGTTTAAATGTTGCTATGGCAGCAAGTATAATTTTATATGAATTAAATAAATAAAACCTAGGTCATAATACAAAACTTTCTAATTGTATATATGAGGAGGTTTTTTTTATGTGTTTAAATATAATTTTTTTATATTTTCTATTTTCGGTATATTTAAAAAATCTAGATAATCTTTTTTTATGTTTAGCAGATATCGACATAAAAGTGCTGGGTGTATTTGTTATAGTTTGGATACTTATACTTTTAATGGTATATGCAATTTATAAATTAAAGAAGGAGAAATAAAAATGCTAGATATTGACATGGAATTTAAACAAGGAATTTTAATGGTAAGACTTAAAGGAATTTTAAATGGTGATACGGCCCAGATATTAAAAAAAGATTTAGAGGTTGTCATTAAAGATAATGGTATTAGATATGTGCTTTTAAATTTAAAAAGATTAAGCTATATTGATAAATATGGATTAGAAGTTATAAAAAATAGTTATGATGAAATTGTTAAAAACGATGGGAAGTTAATATTATGTGGTATTAATAAACTCTTCGATTATAATACAGTTATTACTGATAATTTATATCAAATAAATGAAGAAGTAACAGCTTATGAGATTGTAAATATATGATAAATGAAGCTAGATTAATCGAAGAAAATGAATATATAATATATCATATAATAAATAAATATAGTTATTATTTTGATAAAGATGATTTGTATCAAGTAGGAATGATTGGACTTTTAAATGCTTGCCGTCATTATGATAATGGTAAAAATACTAAGTTTTCTTCTTTTGCTTATTTTTATGTTCTAGGAGAGGTTACCAAATATATTAGAGATTCTAATTTTTTAAAGGTGAGCAAAGATTTAGTGAAATTAAATAGTTCAATAGAAAAAGCTAGGGATTATTTAACGCAAAAAATAGGATATGTTCCCAGTAATGATGAGATTGCTTTATTTTTAGAGATTGATGTGAGTAAAATTAATGAAGCTGAAATAGCTAATAGTTTAGTTACAAGTTTAGATAATGATGTTAATGCTAATAATGAACCAGAAATTTATAATTATTATGGGTACTGTGAAAAAGGATATAATGAAGAAATTTTAGATCTTAAAACAGAACTTGATAAATTAAATGAATTTGATAGAGAACTTATAACTAAAAGATATAATGAAGGATTATCGCAAAGTGAGGTATCAAAAGAATTAGGAATTAATCAAGTTAAAGTATCACGGTGTGAAAAACAAATTTTAACAAAACTTAGAACAAGGCTTAAGTAGCCTTGTTTTTGTATAAAATAATAAAACTTTTCCATAATATAATTGGAGGCAATATATGGAAAATAAAAAATATCAAAAACTTATTTTGAAACATACTCCTAAGGAAAATAAGGGTAAAAATCTTTTAGCAGCATTTTTAACTGGAGGTTTTTTAGGATTACTTGGGAATTTTTTAATAGATGTTTATTCTTATGCATTTCATCTTCCTAATAAAGATGCTGGTACTTATATGTTAGTTACTTTTATATTTTTAGCTTGTCTTTTGACGGCACTTGGAGTATTTGATGATTTGGTAAAAAAGGGGAAAATGGGATTTATAATTCCTATTACAGGATTTGCTCATTCAATGCAAAGTGCAATTTTAGATTATAAAAAAGAAGGGCCAGTTTATGGATTTGGCTCTAATGTATTTAAATTAGCAGGTTCAGTTATTTTGTATGGTGTAGTAGCAGCTTATATTTTTGGACTTATCAGGTATATTTTATTTGGAGGTTAAAATGACAGGGAAATTTAATAATGTTTATGTAAAAGATACTGCTTTAGTAGCAGGACGTTTAGAAAAAGAAGGTAATTTAGGAGAATATTTTGATAAGAGTTATGATGATTTTACAATTGATAAGTCTGTTGAGCTTTCAGAAGTTAAAATGAATAAAGATGTGCTTAAGATAATTTTAAAAAAGACTAAGTTAAAAAAAGAAGAAATAGATCTTTTAGTAGGTGGGGATTTATTAAATCAAATTTGTGCGACTAGTTATGGGGCAGCTTATTATAATAGACCTTTTTTAGGAGTTTTTAGTGCTTGTGCAACTAGTATGGAAAGTATTATAGTGGCTTCTTCTTTTTTAGAAAATAATTATATATCTAGTGCTATTTGTTTTACTAGTTCTCATAATTTGGCTAGTGAAAAGCAATTTAGAAATCCTATTGAATATGGTTATACTAAACCTAAGACTGCGACTTTTACTTCGACTGGCGCGGGTGCTATTATGCTTACTAATGAAAAGAGTGATGTTAAAATCTCTGGTTTTACAGTAGGAAGAATTGTTGATTTAAAACAAAACGATCCAAATAATATGGGAGCTGTTATGGCTCCGGCTGCTGCGGATACTATTTTTAATCATTTAAAAAATTTAGAAATTACTCCTGATTATTATGATCTTATTTTAACTGGTGATTTAGGAATTTATGGAAAAGAAATACTTAAGGATTATATGAAACAAAAATATAACATTACTTTAGAAAATTATAACGATTGTGGTGCGATGTTATATGATTTAGAAAATCAGAAAGAAATTACTGCTGGGGGAAGTGGACCGGTTTGTAGTTGTTTAGTAAATTATGGATATATTTATAATATGTTAAAAAATAAAAAATTAAATAAAGTTTTAATGGTAACTACGGGGGCTTTATTTTCTCCAACTTTTCTTTATCAGAAAGAAAATATTTTAGGAATAGCTCATGCTGTTAGTATGGAGGTAGTAAAATGATGTATGTTTTGTCATTTCTGTTTTGCGGGGCTTTATGTCTTATTGCGCAAGCTATTATTGATAATACTAAATTATCAGCAGGACATGTTACTAGTATTTTTGTAGTTGTAGGAGCGTTTTTAGATGTTTTTGATATTTATGATAAAATAATTGAAGTAGTAGGAGGAGGAGCTCTTCTTCCTATTACAAGTTTTGGACATTCTTTGATTCATGCTGGACTTATGGAGGCTCAGGATTCAGGATTTTTAGGAATAGCTATGGGAATGTTTGATATGACTGCAACGGGAATTACTAGTGCTATTGTGTTTAGTTTTTTATTTGCCCTTATTTTTAGACCTAAAAGTTAAGGTCTTTTTCTTTTTTATAAAATTTGTTATAATAATTAGTAGTATGATGGTGATGGTATGAAATATAAATTTAAAATAAATGAATTCGAGGGTCCACTTGATTTGCTTCTTCATCTTATTAAAGAAGCTGAGATGGATATAATGGATATAAAAATAGCTTTACTTACGGATCAATATTTAAGTTATTTGGATAGTATGGAAAAACTTAATTTACAAATTGCTTCAGAATATTTAGTAATAGCAGCAGAACTTATGTATTTAAAATCTAAAACTTTGCTTCCTAAGGTTAGTGATGAGGAAGAAGAAAGTGAAGAATTTATTGAGGCTAAGGAAAGTTTAATTAATAGACTTTTAGAGTATAAACAGTATAAAGATGTTACTAGTACTCTTAAAATTTTGGAAGAGAGAAGAGGGGATATATATACTAAGGCTCCTTCAAGTTTAAGAGATTATAAACCTGATGAGATAATACTTAATGATGATATAACTTTGGAAGATTTAGTCGGGGCTTTTAAAAAGTATTTAGAAAGAAAGAATTATCAAAAACCTCTTAATACGAAAGTTACAACTAAAGAGATTTCAGTAGCTGATAGAAGTAAGACAATTAAGAGAATTTTACAGGATAAAAAAAGAGTAGAGTTTTTTGATCTTTTTGAAGAGTTTTCTAAACCTTATGTAGTAGTTACTTTTTTATCTATTTTAGAGATGGCTAAATTAAGGGAGTTAGTTATAAAACAAGAAAATAATTTTGATAAAATATATTGTGAGGTGGCATAATGATAGCAGTTTTAGAGGGGTTACTTTTTTTAGTAGGAGAAGAAGGTTTGTCTTTAGAAGATATTTGTAATATATTAAGTGTTTCTAAGGATGAGGCATTAGACCTTATTGAGAAATTGAAAGAGGAATATCAAAGTAGTGACAGAGGAATAACTATTCAAGTACTTGGAGGATTATATAAGCTTACTACTAAGAATGAACATAAAGAATATTATAGTAAGTTATCAGAAATTTCAAATATGAAAAGTTTATCACAATCAGCACTTGAAACTTTAGCAATAATTGCGTATAATGAACCTATAACCCGTAGTCAAGTTGATGAACTTCGAGGGGTTAATTCTACTCAAATAATAAGAAATTTAGTGGCTAAAGATTTTATTAAAGAAGTTGGTAGAAGTGATAAAGCTGGAAGGCCTATTTTGTATGGGATTACATCTCAATTTTTAGATTATTTTGGACTTGATTCTAAAGATAGTCTTCCTAGAATAGATGATATTAAGTTTGATGATACTGAGATTGATTTATATGAATCTAAGTATGATGAAGAGGAAAAAATTGAGCAATTATAGTTTGCTTTTTGCCTGTGTGGTGAAATTGGTAGACACGCTGGACTCAAAATCCAGTGGAGTAATCCGTGCCGGTTCGAGTCCGGCCACAGGCACCATTGGGAAATCTGTTCGAACTTTTCGAACTTTTGATATAGGAATCAATCAGAAATGATTGATTTTTTCGTTTTTATGAAAAAATCAACCTAGAAGAAAGGTTGGTGCTTATGATTAATGTAATCAAACAAGAAATTGATATGGAGGAGTCTTTAAGAAAAAGATTAGAGATTATCTGTGATTTTTGTAATGCTACTC
>URXR01000008.1 GCA_900551925.1 uncultured Mycoplasmatota bacterium
GTAGGCCTTATAGGCCTCATAGAAAAACCACTAGTTAAACTAGTGGATTTTTATTTTAAGTGAAAGAGGTAAAGTAAATATATTTGATATGGATTTGGTTTATTTGTTTTGGTTAAGGTTTGTAATAAACTAATTTATATATAAAATAAAAGTGAAAACTAATTATAATAACCTCTTTCATAATTAATTCTAAATAATAAGTATGGCAAAAATAAGTTTATTTTATGAAATGTTTGTGAAATTTTATTTTTTTACTTTATAATTAGTATCATTATAGGCTTTTGAAATTCCATCGTCAATTCCTTCGATTAGCCCTTTTTGATAGAGGTTTTTATCATTACCATTATAGATGTTTTCTAAATTATTATATATTTCTGTTTTAGTAGTTATATTGTTAGAGGTATTTAAGTCGTAAAAAGTTTGATAATAGGCATGATTATATCCTATAATATATCCTGATTCTTCAAGTGACTCTTCTAAAATATTATATCCCATTATATCTAGTTCTTGTTTTAAATTGGTTGTTTCATTATTTAGAGTTTGGGATAAATCATTTTCAGCTTTAATTATTGCTGAAGATAATATACCTGTTCCAATAAGTGTTCCAATTATAATATTTCGAGGAGCAGTTTTTTTGTTTTTCCATTGTTTTTTCATAATAACACCTCGTAGGAGTTATTATAATATATTTTTTTAAATTATACTAGTTTTTATGAAAAAGAGCGAAAAAAAATCGCTCTAAACATCAGATTCCTTTAACATATTGGTAATTAAAATACCATAACCTTTGTGAGGATCATCTACAACTACATGAGTAATTGCTCCGACTAATTTACCATTTTGAATAATTGGAGAACCGCTCATTCCTTGAACTATACCACTGGCTTTTTGTAATAATTCTTCGTCTGTTACTTCAAATAAAATGTTTTTAGTAGAATTAGAAGTATCAACGTTTAAAATATTTATATCAAATGTTTCTTTGGTGCTTCCTTTTATTACGGTTTTAATACTGGCTTTTCCTTTTTCTACTTGATTAGAGATGGTTATTAGATCTTCATTATTTATTTTTCCTGTATAGTTACCATATATTCCGGTTTCATCATTTTTGTCAATGTTTCCAAAGACGTTTTCTTCGTTATATATAGCATTTTTTTCTCCAACTGATCCACGATCTCCTTTACTAATTGAGGTTATGTCAGATTCAAAAATTTTACCATCTTTGATTTCAAATTTGGTTCCTGTAGTCTGTTCAAGAATTTCATGTCCTAAGGCTCCAAACCTATTAGTGCTTGGGTCTATAAAGGTTAATGTTCCAATACCTACGATGCTATCTTTAACGTATAATCCAGTTTTATAAACATTGTTTTCTAAGATTAGATTTAAAGTTGTTTTTTCCTCGTTACTACCTCTTTTATAGGTTATATTTAGGGTGTTTTTATTACTAAATTTTTTTGATAGATCAGCTATCCCGTCAATAGCAGTGTCATCTACCTTTAGTATAACATCACCCATTTTGAGCCCTGCTTCTCGTCCAGGAGAAGTTCCGTTTATGTCATAGAATCCTATGATCATAACGCCTTCACTTTGCACTTCTATTCCTACATTTTCTCCTCCAAGAATTACTTCGTTTGAATAAGCATTTGCTGTTATTGGCATAATAATAGTAGTTGCTAAAAGAATCATGAATAGTTTGTTTTTAAAATTTTTAAAAAACATTTTATCAACTCCTTAAACAAACTACATTATTATTATTAGCAAATTATTTAATAATATATTAGATAAAAATTACCAATCTCTATTTAAAAAGACTGGTAATATTTAGATCAAAAAAATTAAAATTAGGACTATTTAAATTATCAATAGGTTTTAAAAGTAGTAATAAAATTATAAAAATTACTAGAAATACTTTAAATAGTGATGTCTCGATTATTTTATTAGTTATAAAGCTGATAATTTTATTAAAATATTTATTGATAAGATCAGAACCAAAAATTAAAGCTAAAATTATCGTAGCTATTAAAGCATAAAGAATATAATAGTCACTATAAGTTGAACTAGGGAAAATATATTTATAAAAAATAATAGTAATTGGTCTATGAATTAAATAGATTAAAAGACAGTTTTTTCCCCATTTGGTAATACCTGGAATTTTTTTATCAGGAATTATAAAATAGAGAATAAATATAGTAAGAAAAGCGCATATCATTAACCCTATTCTAATAATAATATCTAAGGTATCTTTGTAACTATAATATAATAAGTTATTGTAATTTAAGTTAAAAGTATTAGAAATTATTATTAGTCCTAAGAAAAATACTAAACTTAATATATAAATTAAAGTTTTTTTGATTTTTGATTTATTCATTAAAGATTCTTTTAATTTTCCAAAATCAAATTGATATCCTAGAACAAAGAAAGGGAAAAATGCAATAGTTCTAACAATTGATAGAGTATTACCTAAATCAGGCCAAAAACCTATTAAAAAAGAAATTATAATAGATACAGGAAGTAAATATTTGAATTTTCCTAAAGGTTTTATTAGTAATCTCCACCAAATTACTGATAAAATATACCAATAAGAATATGTTGGCGTTAAAAGGGAAAACGAAGAACCACTGGTGATTTTATTAAAACACATCATAGCAGTATTAAAAATTAATAAAATAACAATTAATTTTAGGAAAGCTTTTTTCTTGAAAACGTTTTCACTTTTGCTTAAATATCCTGTGGTGAAGATAAAAGCTGGCATGTGAAATAAATAGATAAAAATAGTAATGGTATTAGCATAGCTATTAGTTAAATCGCTGAAATAACTCCATAGAAAATGCGCAAATACTACTAAGAATATTAGTATTCCTTTGTAATTATCCCAAAATTTACTTCTTGTTTTGGTCATACCATCAACTCCATATTTTTAATTAATCTAAATTTTTCATATATTCTTCATATTTATCCATTATTTCGTTGGCTTCTCCATCGCCTTTCATTTCGCCTTCATTAAGCCAAATAACTCGGTCACATAAACTTCTTAAAGTTTTAGAGCTGTGAGAAACAATTAGTACTGTTCTGTTTTCATCAGAAATTAATTCTTTCATTTTATTGTAACTTTTTTGTCTAAAATGAATATCTCCAACAGATAGAACTTCATCAATAAGCATAATATCAGTTTCTAAAATAGCAGTTATGGAAAAAGCGAGTTTTGAATACATTCCAGATGAATACGAAGTTACAGGTTTATAGATAAAATCTCCAAGTTCAGAGAATTCTATTATTTCATCTAAACGTTCTTTGATTTGAGCTTCAGTGTATCCTAATAAAAGACCTGATAAAAAGATGTTTTCGTAGCCGGATAGTTTTCTTTGAAACCCTACTCCAATTGAAAGTAAAGAAATTGTGTTTCCATGCAAATCAATTGTACCTTTATCTGGTGAAAATATTCCAGCAATAGCACGAAGAAGAGTTGATTTTCCACTTCCGTTTTTTCCGCATATTCCTACGATTTGCCCTTTTGGTATTTCAAAGGATACATTTTTAACAGCATGAAATGTTCCTGCGGTTAAAAGATTATTAAATCCTGATTTAGCTAGAGAAAATCTTTTTACATCTTTATAGAAGATATCTAAGTTTTCTACAGTAATAGCCATTTCTTGTTTCTTTTTCATTATCTCATCACCTTAACATATGTATTTTCATATTTATATATAGTTCTTATTCCTATATAACTTAGAATAAGTCCGATTCCTAGCCAAATTCCCATGAGTTCAACATTCATTGGGGTTTTATATAATAAAACGTCTCGGCATTGGGTAATGGCTAAGGCTATAGGATTACAATCGATTAATATTCTATTGTAAGGTTCTGGAACTCTTGTATCAAGAGCAAAGAATACTCCTGAGGCGTAAAATAATAATCTAAGACCAATAGTGGTAATATTGGCTAAATCTTGGACAAATACTCCGAAATGCATAAATATTGAGGATATTCCGAAAGTAACAATAAATAGGACAATATAGATAGGTATAAACCAGAAGACATTTAGACTAATTGGTACTTGATAGATAATCATACATATTATTACTAGGGAAAACGATATTAAGAATTTTATGGTATTAACACACATTCTAGTAATTAAAAGAACAAATTTGGGAATATAGACTTTAGTTACTGTATCGCGATTAGCTACTACTAAGCGAACACTTGAAGTAAGAGTTTTACTAAAGAGGTTCCAAATGGTAAGTCCAATAAATACAAATATTGGAAAATATTCTACACTTGATTTAAATACTACTTTAGCAATAAAGGTATAAATTAGCATAAAGCAAATTGGTTCTAAGAATAACCAAATCCAACTTAAATAAGAATTAGTAACTTCTGCTTTAAGTTGTGATCTAGTGCTATAAGCAATATATTTTGAATATTTTTTTATATCTTGAAAAAATCGTTTTATCATTTTTTATCATCTACCTTATTTTGTTTTCTATTTTCATATTCTTTGGGAGTATTATAATCAATAGTTTCATCATCTACTATTACAAACTTATCTTTTATTTGTTTTTTATCAAACTCCAAATTTTGAAATGATTGATATACTTGCCAACCTTTACAGTTTTGGATTTTATTTTCTAAAAAAAGATTTTTGACATTAGAAATATGTTTTTTAAATAATTTAGAGTCTTTAACTTTAATGGCTACAATAGACTTTTTATTTCCAAAGAATAAGATATCTTCTGCCTTTTTGGATATGATATTAATAATAGTTTCATCAGTATAATAGGTATCTCCATATAAAAAACAAATATTATCTTCAATTAATTCGTAAGTAAATCTATCTATTTCTAAAACATTGTTAAGGGGTTCATATCTAGTTGCTCCTTCAAATTCGTAACGTTTATCATGAGAAGTAATAATAACTTTTGCATCATTATCATACTTATTTAATTGTTTTACAATTCTTTCAAGTAAAATTTCCCCATTTACTTCTATTAAATGCTTAGGAATATTGTTATAATTTTTCCATCTAGTTCCTTTCCCGTCTGCCATTATTATGTATTTCATTAAATCACCTTTTTCATAATGTAATCTACTATTAATTCAGTTGAATTACCTAGTTTTTTAGGTAAATATTTTTGTCTAAATTCTTGATAAGCTTTATTATCATATTTATCTTTTTTTATAATATCGAATATGTCTTCTATGTTTTCAAAAGCGCAACTAGGTAATACTTTACTAGCATCTAGGTTTATACCATTCAAACTCATATATTTATCATGATCATAAATATAAAATAAAATCTTTTTATTTAAAATTGCAGCTTCTAAACAAATTGATGAATAATCTGTAATGACATAGTCTGCGATAGTAAGAAGTTCAGTTGATTTAAATTCTAAGCATTCATAGACTTTTTCAGAATCAATTTCTATTTTTTGATTAGGATGCCCTCTTACTATTAAAATAAAGTCTTTTTCATTATAATTTTCAAATATTTTTTTAGGGCCATCTACTTCGTAAGTTCTAAATGTAGGAGCATAATAAACAATTTTTTTATTTTTAAATTGTGGGTACTTTTTATAAATTTCCATTTTTAATCTTTTTTCATTGTTTAAAAGATAATCTATCCTTGGCAGTCCATAATGTAAAAGCTTATCTTTCTTGACATTAAATCCTGCTTCATAAAAAGGATCAAAGGCAGGCCCTCCAGCGATTATTTTATCATAGTTTTTATGCATGCACATAAGTTTTGCCATTTTGCTACTATGTCCAGATGGGGTATCTAAGGTTTGATAACCAGACTTTTTAATTTTACCAATAGAATGCCAAATTTGCAAGACGAATAAGCTTTTTTTATGTTTAAGTATACATACTGGTATACAGTAAGAATCAAGAATTGCAACTTTTGAAGTAGCAAGATGATACATTTGTCTTAAAATAGTAAAAAAGTAAAGCAATAATTTTAAAGACTTTTTTGGTATCCTTTTACACAAAAACACCATTTTTATGTTTTTATCTCGTTTTTCTATTTCTTCTTTTATCATTTTAAAATCTATATTTATTTCATCTGTTTGTCTGGAGATAAAAACTATTTTTTTAGTATTAGTAGGTAATAGTTTTAGAAAAAAATAAATAACTTTCAACAAAAATTTAAATATATAAAGACATAATATTTTCATTTTATCCTCCTAATAATATAATTATTTCTTTATAGAGTCCTTAATGTTTAATGTAGTTTTTAAATCTTCTTCAGTCATATCAATTAAATTTAAATATAAATCATAAGGCCATAATCCTTTAAATGTTAATCCTTCTCTTTTTATAATGTTTCCTTTTTTAAATTGCTCTTGAGCATCATTTATTAATGAGCTTATTGATTTAGAGTTCAACAAAAATTTTTCTATGGCTTCTTCCCCATTTAAATCTTTAATCATAGAAGGTTTAAAGTTTCTATTTGAATTTTCCCAATTTTTATAGTATTCTCCAAGTTCTTGTAAAGTAGGAAATGCTTCTGAAGGTCCAAACATAGATAAGTATGTGTAATCATCAAATATCTTATATAATGCTTGATGAGACCATTCCAAATATTCACCATTAGTTAAAACATTTGCTTTTTTTCTATAATTATATTTACCATATTTTTCACTAATAAATTGTTCTATTGAATCCATATTATTATTTACTATTGTAGGTACAATTTTACCGAAATATATATCATCAGTTATAAGATGAGTAAGATATCCTAACATAAACGGTTCATCTAACTTGTCATCATACTTATTCAAAAAATAATTAATCATTGGACAAAATTGTTTGTAATCTACAGGAGCCTCTGCTCTATCATCCACAGGCCGATATCCATTTTCAATAGTAATTTCAGGTGAAATAAATTTATCTTGATTTTCAGGGACTATACTTCCCGGTAAAAAATGAGAATACTTGCGTCCAGGTTTTCGCGTTGTATTTGGAAAATTAACCACTTCTTCTTTTTTTATATCCTTTTTATTTGAATCTTTTTTTATTGCAGGAGCATCACAAACAATAGAACCAATCAAAAATTCCTTTAAATCTTCTTTTTCAAAATGAAAAATACGTTCATTTATTGCTAATGCTACTCCTAAATGTTGTGCAACACTTGCCATAATATCATCTCCTTATTATTTTAATTATTAATTTTATTATAAATTTCTATAAATTTATCAATAGTTTTATCCTCTAACATCTTATAATATTCAGGTGTTAAAACTTCTAAAGAGGAAATCATTTCTTGATTTATAGTGCTATTGTTAATTTTATTTTTTAATTCCCTAATATTTTTAGCAGTATTATTAGAATTTTCAATGAAATATCTCATAGATTTTATATCATTAAGTTCCTCAATAACCCAGGGATTAAAATCAGTATTTGAATCATTCCAGTTTTGTAAATATTTAGATAAATAATAAAAGTCTGGAAATTCACTAAAATACTTATGAATCAAAATGCTATTATATTTGTCGTAATCATTATACATAGCGAAATGGCTCCAGTCTAAATATTCACCATTAGTAAGATAAGGTTTTTTCTGATATTCAATCAACGAATATTTATTTGTTATATATTTTTCTATTTCATAAAGTTTATCATTTGATATTGTAGACATTATTTTACTAAAATATATGTCATCTGTTATTAGATGAACTAGATAGCCAATCATAAAAGGTTCTTTAAAATATGTCTTGTATTTTGATATAAAATAATTAAGCATCGGACAAAACTCTTCAAAGCATACTGGAGATGTTGGACTATCATCTACTGCATTATAACCGTATTTCTTAGCTATTTCAATATCTATGAAATCATTTTTCTTATCTAAATTTTTGCTAGGCCTTAAAAAATGAGTATAAGCCCTTTCACTTTTTCTTTCCATAGTATCTGGTAATTTTTTATATGTAGAACTTAAGGTTTTATTAAAATCCAGTTTTGGTGCATCACAAACTATAGCTCCCAAAAAATATTGAATTAAATTATCATCTTTAAAATTTAAAAATCGTGTATTTATTTCAATGGCAATAGCCATATGTTGTACTGTGCTTGCCATAATATCACCTCTTTATAATTTTATGTTTTCGGTAGAAATTTCCTAATTCTTTATTTCTTACTCCTCCGAAGACTTGAATGATATTTACTCCACTTGAGGAGTTGGCTTCTAAGACGTATACATCATTATCAGTAACTAATAGATCCCAGGCTATAAAGTATAGATAAGGAAGTTTTTCCATTACGGATATAACTTGTTTTTTTATTTTGTCAAAATTTGGCACTGTTACTCCTTCGATAGGATTATTTGAATCAGGGTGGTTTTTATAAGTTTTTTTATTATGCAAGCTTTTAGCTATACTAAGCTTTCCAGTTTTTAAATCTATTTCACTTATAAGCCCACCCCTACTTCCATTGTCGACGGGAATAGTTTCTTTTACTCCGATTCTTTGGACGGCATGTAAAACTTTAATAGAATTAGTTTCTTTATCTCTAACAGTAATTAATCTAATAGTATTAGAAGTTTTATCATATATATTGTTTAAATATTTAGCTTGAGTTATGCATGATGATAAGAAATAATTATTTTTATTAATTAAAATACTTTTTAAATGTGTTTCCTCTGTTTCTTTATAATCTATTAATAATTTATTATTTTTATAGTCTATTCTGAAGACTCCAATTCCTTTTCCTACAGAGATTGGTTTAAAATAAGCACTCTTTTTTTCTTTTATTAAACTCATTACTTTTTCTATATCATACTTTTTATCATCATAACTATAAAAGGTATTATCTTTTTTAATAATATAAGTTTCAGGAGTTTTTATATAATTTTTTATTAAGTCAACGCAAACTAATTTGTTATTTAAGACAAAATTATATGGTTCATTAATAAATCTTGATTTGTACCAATCAAATTCTGATAAATACTCATTTTTATTATCTTTATTTATGTCATATAAGGCTATTTGGTCTTTAGTAAAGCCATAGAATAAATTATAGTATAATCCTTTAAAAATAGGTACTTTAAAGTGATTAGGGGCAAAGATTATTCTTACTATAAAGACAGCAGTAAGCCAAACAAATTTTTTAATTTTCTTTAATAAAAGATTTATATATTTCATAGAAAAACTCCTAAATTATTTAAATATTTTAGCATAATGAGTGTAGAAAAACTTTTTGTAATTAGCTCTAGTTATTTTACGATAAAGTCTTCTTGTTTTACGAACAAAGATATTAGAACCTTTAAAAACAGGAGGTTCATTTAATTCTTCGATATAATATTTTTTTACTAAATCATTAAAAGGCATTAAGTCTTTTATATCGGCTTTTTCAATGTATAAATTACTAATTGAGAACTGACTACGATATTTACGAAGCTCTTTTTTCTTTTCTTTTACGAGGGTTAAATGACGAGCTGCTTTTTTCCAGTCTTTTTTATAATTTTTGGTTATATCTTTAAAATTAGGATCAGTATTTTCAGATACTATTTTTTCAGCATCACGCATATTACGAATTGTCATACTATCAAAGGTATAATTATCTTTAGTAAATTCTATTTTTAATACTATTCCTTTATCGGTTCCTTTTTGAGCTCTTTGAAAGTCTGTGTCGAAGATAAAATTTCCTAATGAATAAAAAATCATTTTATTGTTTATCTTTTCGTAACCTTGAACAGTATGAGGATGATGGGCTACTATAATATCTGCTCCAAAAGATAAAAGCTTTTTTAATTTTTTTCTAGTATATGGAAGTGGAGTGTTAATAAATTCTTCTCCTCCATGATATATCATCACTACCCAGTCTACTTTCTTTTTTAGTTCTAAAATTTTAGCTTTTATTAGCTTTTCATGAGTGTGATGACTTGTTCCTGGTGAATCTTCAGTTGCTATCATATAATTTTTATATTGAAGAGCGATTACTCCTACTTTTACTTTGGTTCCTAAGATAATATAATCGGTAGCTTTATCTTGATTTTTTCCAGCTCCGATAAAAGGTAGTTTTTCTTTTTTTACGTATTTAATAGTATCAAGCAATCCTTTAGGACCAAAATCCATCATATGATTATTTGCTAGACTTAAAACAGGATTTTTGATATCTTCTTTAATAAAAGTTAAAGCATTAGGATTACTTTTGTGAGCAAGGGAATTTTTTTTGGTAATAGTACTTTCAGTGACTGGTGATTCAAAGTTTAAAATATTATAATCATTAGAATTTAAAAAGTTATAAATTTTTTTATCAATTACTTTGGGAGTTTTATATAATTCTTTAGTATATTCACTAAAAGCAATATCTCCGGTAAAACCTAAAGAAAATTTCATTTTATTCACCTTCCATCTTTCTTTCTTGTTCTTCTTTTTCTTTTTTTACTAAAGTATACATTTTATTATAGACATCTCTATAACCTTTACCTGTAAAGCTTTGAATAGTAACACATTGAGGACGAGCATTTCCTTCGACTAAAACCCAGCCTTTATCAGTTAAAGCTAAGTCCCAGCCAACACAGTGCATAGCTGATAATTCTGATGATATTTGTTTAACCATCTCTAAAAGTTCATCCCATTTTGGGATTTTAAAGCCTTTAAAGGTTATGTTAGAATCAGGGTGAACTTTTTCTTTGTCGCCTTTCCAATCAATACCATCACTTATAATTGTTCCAGTTTTTTCATCAATTAAGGCTCCATATCCTGAAGCTCCCATATTGTCAACTTTACTTCCACCTTGACCTGTTCTTAGAAAGGCCCATAAAATAGAAACATCTTCTTTATAATAAAAAGTAACTACTCTTATGGTATTAACAGAATCTTTATGAAAACATCCTAGTCCTTCAGATTGATTTATAAGTTCTTCTGCTACATAAGGAGCTTTTTCTAAGGTATAATTAAATAATTCTTTTTTAGTTTTGAAATCTTTTACATTAATTATTTCAATACCATCACCACTGTGGCCAGAAAAAGGCTTTAAAATGAACTTATCTTTGTCTTTAATAAAGTTATAAAATCTATTTATATGTTTTTCTTCATTAACACAGATTAAATCTCTTTTATAGTATTTACCAAATACTTTATAAGATAAGTTTTTCTTATCTAAGACTTTTCTAAATCTTCTAGTATTAATAACAGCATAATATCTATTAGTTAGTTGTCTAGTCATATAAGAATCACGCTTGTCATAAGGAACTTTATCAAAATTATATAAGTAATATTCTCCTGCTCTTAGGTAATATATATAGCGATATACAATAAGTTTCATAAATATTTTTTTATATTTAAAACCACTGATGTTTCCTTCAAAAGTTTGGATGGCTTCGTTTGTTTCTTCTTTAAATCTGGAATAACGTCCAAATATAATAAAACATATTTTTAAAAAGATATAGATAGCTCCAACTGTGGCGTTATTTTTTTCATATATTTTTCTTAATTTTTGTCTCATTATAATTCCTCAACTTTCATTTTAATTTTGTTCTATCTAATTATATCATATATATTAGTATTTGACAAAAATATTTCTTTATAAATTAAAAGAAAATAAGTGCTTGATTAACACTTATTTTTCGCTTTTTTCTTCTTTTAACTTTTCTATTTCATTTATGTATTTTTCATAGACATGATATTTACCGATTTGATCAGCTGCTTGAGCAGCATCAAAGTTTGGCATACAATTTCCTTCGATTAATTCTACCTCACCTTTATCTGTAATGGCAACATCCCAACCGATATGTCTTACTTCTGGTATTGATAATCCTGCGTCTTTAACAGCTTTCATTACTTTATCCCAACATGGAATTTGAAATCCTTTAAATTTTACATTACTATCGGGATGACGTTCAAAGAATAAATGGTCACGATTTAAAGCATTGCTTGATATTTTTCCAGTTTTCATATCAACTGCTGCTGCCATTCCACCGCAATGGAAATTATCAACATCATTTCCGGCACGTCCTGCTCTAAAAATTCCCATAAGTGGTCTAACTTTGCCATCAGCACATAAAAGTGAATAAATTCTGATTGTATTTACAGTACTATCATTAAATTTGGCTAAATCTTTATGTTGTTTAACTATTCCTTCGATAATATAGTTAGCTTCTTGGCATTTGTTGTATAATTCTCTTAAGTCTTGTCCTTTGCTATCAATTATACCAGATCCATATCCTCCAGTCCCTTTTAAAGGCTTAGCAAAAAACTTAGGATGTTTCTTAATAAAATCTTTAAATTCATCAAAAGAAATTGCTTCAGCTTTTAAAAAGCTTCTATTTACATATTTAGAGAATTTTTTATTAAATAGTTGTTTATTTCTTAAATATTTTATATATTTTTTATCGTTACAAAGTTTATAAACTTTTAAGCAGTAACGTCTACTTAAGAAAGTTTTAGCATCTTCTACTGTCCTGTTGTAAAGTTCATAATCAAAATAATCATGAAAATAATAACCTAAAGGTTTAAAAACGTATAACCATTCTATTATCATTTGAATTAGTTCTTCATCAGTATTTTTTAAAACTTTATTAGCATCACAATAACGAGTTTTAAATCGATCAAATGCAAGTTCTTGTTTTTTGAAATATTTTGGTTTATTAAAGTATTTTAAATTTAAATTTTCTCTTATTTCTTCTTTAGTTTCTAATTCATCAAAAAGATATGTCTCATGAATAGGGATATTTTTTATTTCTTGATAAGTTTTAGGAACGTTTATTCCTAGTTCACGACATAGCTCATTTACTGTTAAAATTGGAATTTTTTTATAAACATAAATCTTTTTCCCATATCTTATTCTTCTATAAATATTTTTAAGTATTGTTTTGATTTTTCTCATTGCTCTTTTTCCTTTCTTATATATTCTTCTTAAAGGTGTTTTACTATTTTGTGCTTTTAATGAAGTTTTGCCAAAAACATTATTGTCTAAACTTATTATACTTTTAGGAAATTTAATCTTGTTGAGTTTAGAGCAATTAGCGAAGGCTTCTTTTGGTATTGATTTAAGATTTTTCCCTATTTTTATTGATGTTATATTACTATCTTTAAAGATTCCTTCTTTGATATTGGTAACGGGAGTACCATTTATTTCATCGGGAA
The DNA here is from genome assembly GCA_900551925.1 of uncultured Mycoplasmatota bacterium. Lineage (GTDB taxonomy): Bacteria > Bacillota_I > Bacilli_A > RF39 > UBA660 > UMGS1449. Next base: position 13,080 of record URXR01000008.1, read on the forward strand.
TAATTACTTTGGTGTTTTCGGTAGGAATATATTCTTTTAAACTTATTTTATTTATTCGTTTAATTAGAATACCTTTAAAATTATTGGTACTTATTTTTTCAGAGTTATTAGTAAAATAAGTGTGCCTGTATACTATATCGGTTCCAAATGCTAAATCAATAGCGGCAAATAAACCGAGTCTAAAAATTCCTTTGATTAGAATTAGATCTCCTGGTTTAGTTTCTTTTTCTAAATATTCTGCTAGTTTATCGATATCGTTATAATATAATAACTTGTTATTATCAACAGTAGTTTTAGCTCCATCATATAAAGCTTTGCCGTTTCCTAATAAGTTTATTTCTTTTTCGGTTTCTTCTTTAGGACCAACTAGAATTATTTTATCTAAATTATATTTATTGAAAGTGGTTCCAGTTTTAAAATTTACTTCGTAGGATTTTTCTCCGATAGCATTTTCTCCTCCGATGATGGCTATTCTTTTTTCATTATTTGCAGTTTTAAATTTATCTAAACTTTCTAGAGATGTTTTTATTGATTCTGAGCAAACGTTAAAACTATCTATGTAAAATTTACGACCGGCGATAGTTTTAAATTCTTGTCTTAGAGTAACTGTCTTATATTTTGCTAATCCTCTTAATATTTCTTCATCGGAAATAGAAAATTCTTTAGCTAAGGCATAGACTGCTAAAATGTTATAAGCATTATGGCTTCCTACTATATTTATTTCGATTGGAATAGTTTTTTTATGTATATTGTCAATTATATCAAATTTTAAATTATCATTTACTTGGATTATATTTTCTGCAACATAGTCAGCTTTTTTATTTTTTAGACTATAGGTTATAATTTTATTTTTATATTTATGTTTAGATAATATTTTATCATCAATATTAATTATTCCTATGGCGTTATGGGCGACTTTATCATAACTTAATTTATCTTCAATTAGAGCTTCTTTAGTTTTATATAAATCTAAATGATGATATTCATTAATATTAGTTAGAATAAAGGCTTTAGGATTTAATACTTTTACAGCATTTTCAACTGATTTGGGTCTTGAACCTCCAGTTTCTTGAATATATATATCATAACTTTCATTTAATTTGGTATAGATTTCTTCAATAAAATATGTGGGAGTGTTGGAAGTTATAGGAGTTGAAAATACTTTGTATTTTTCTTTAAAAACTAAATTTAAAAGCCTAGTTGTAGTAGTTTTTCCGACAGAACCAGTAATACCAATTGTTGGTATTTTATATTTTTCTAGGAGTTTTTGTCCTATTAAATAGTAATTTTGAAAAGGATTTTCTACTTTAATAAGTTGTTTTTTATAAATAGCCGGAAAATTATAATCTTTATTTGTTACGATAATAGTATTAGTAGTAAGAAGGTCTTGCAGTTTTTCTTCAGAAATTTTATTTTTTTCTACATCAAAATATAATCTGTCTTCTTTAAGGCCATGGGCTATTAAATTAGTTATACTTTTTATTTCTTTGTTTTCTAATACTTTGTTTTCTTTATTTAATTTAATATTTCCTAATTGGCAAAGTTCTTTTAAAGTCATAGTTTAGCCTTCTTTCTAAGTATTAGTATATTAATAATTATAATTAACATCTCTTTGTCTGTCAATTAAGCTTTTAGAAATACTATGTGATTATTTGGTTTTTTGATTCTTTTTTAATGTTTCTAGCTCTTCTATGTAGTTTTTATAAATGTGAAGTTTTCCGATTTGGTCAGCAGATTGGACTACATCGAAATTTGGTAAACTATTTCCTTCGATAAGTTCTACTTCTCATTTATCAGTTATAGTGACGTCCCCACCCAATATGTCTCATTTCGGGAATTAATAAACCAGCTTCTTCGATAGTTTTTTTCCTTTTTCTTATTTATTCTTCTACTTTGAAATTTTCTAAAGCTCCTTCATTATTTAAAGCTTTGGTTATTGTTTGATTAGCTTCTTCTAATATTTTATTGCAATCATTTGCTAGAGTCATACCTTCATTAAATTTTTTCATGGCATCATCTAATGATACATCACCATTTTCTAATTGTTTTACTATTTCTTCTAAATTATTTAATTTTTCTTCGAATGATTCTGTTTTTTTAGTTTCCATTTTTTACCTCCATTACTTTAGAAATTATTTCGCCATTTTCTACTTCTGTTTTTAAAATCATATCTTTTTTTACCTCTTTTATATCTGAAATAATTTTATTCTCTACTTTAGTTATGGTATAGCCTCTTTTTAAAGTTTTAATAGGATTTAAAGCTTCTAATTTATCAAGAAACGAAGTATATTTATAAGTTTTGGCTTCAAAAATATTATTAGTACAATCAATTAGCTTTTCGTTTAAATTGATAAGTTGTCTTAATTGATTGTCATAAATATTATTAGTATGAATAATTAATTTATCGATTAAACTGTCTAGTTTTTGAGTTTTAGCTTCGTATAAATTTAAAGGATTTTTTAAGACGTAGGAATTTAATAAAGCGTTTAGTTTGTTTTGATTTAATTCAAGTTTATTTAAAGTGCTTTTCCCAAGTCTTAATTTTAGTTGCTTTATTCTATCTTTTAATTCAAGTTTATTTGGTACGGCAAGTTCGGCAGCTGCAGTTGGGGTTGGTGCTCTTAAGTCTGCAACGAAATCACTTATGGTAAAATCTATTTCATGTCCAACAGCACTTATTACGGGAGTATTTAAATTATATATAGCATCTGCTACTATTTCTTCGTTGAAAGCCCATAAATCTTCTATTGAACCTCCTCCTCTACCTAGAATAATTACATCTAAACTCATGGTATCGGCTTTATTTAAATTTTTAACAATGTCTTCTTTAGCATTTTCTCCTTGAACTAGAGAGGGAAGAAGAATTACTTCAGCTAGGTTATATCTTCGATTAATAGTGGTAATAATATCTCTTATAGCTGCTCCAGTTGAAGCTGTTATTACTCCTATTCTTTTAGGGAACTTAGGAATTGGTTTTTTATGACTGTTCTCAAAATAACCTTTTTCTCCTAATTTCTTTTTTAATTTTTCAAATTCTAAATAGAGGTTTCCTACTCCGTCCTCTAACATTTCTTCAACATATATTTGATAAGCTCCATTTGCCTCATAAGCACTAATTCTCCCTACTACTAAAACATTGGTGCCATCCATAGGAGTAAAATTAACTTTAGAGGCATTGCTTCTAAACATAACTGCTAAAATTCTACTATTTTCGTCTTTTAAAGTAAAATAAAAATGTCCTGAGGTGTGATTTTTAAAATTACTAATTTCACCTTTTAAATAAACGGTTTTTAGATTTTGATCAGAATCTAACTTGTATTTAATATATTTATTTATTTGCGAAACTGTTAAATATTTATCAGTCATTTGTTTCCTCGTTATGCATAACATTATCTAAAATACCATTTATCATTTTAACTACTTTATCATCACTATAAATTTTAGCAAGTTCAACTGCTTCATTTATTGCTACGATATTAGGGGTATCTGTAAATAACAGTTCATAAATACCAAGAGAAATAATAGCTTTATCAACTTTACTTAGTCTTTCGATATTCCAATTTTTCATGTATTTGTTGGCAATATTATTAAGTTTTTCTTGCTGATTTTTTATATCAAAAATAGTTTTTGTTACAAATTCGTTTTGGGTTTCTAATTGTTCTTTGATTAAATCGTCTAAATTATAATTTAAATCTTTAGTTTCATAGATATATGTTTCATATAAAATTTTAATGATTATTTCCCTTAACTTACTCCTATTCATAAATATTTCCTCCACTATCATTATAATTGAATTTTAAAAAATTGTAAATAAAAAAACCAAAGGTTACGGGTACGAAAACCTGTTTTTATACAGGTGGTAAATCACATAATGCCTTAAGGATTCTTAACTAATTTAGTCAAGCATTCAACACCAGCATTAATTAGATTCCCTTATCGTTACTTGTACGGTTTTAACTAGGTAACCTCTGGTAATATAATTATAGCAAAGTTTTTTTTGTGTGACAATAGTATCTTGTAAATTTTACACCTATTAAAAACAGCTTAAAAAATAATTTTAAACTGTTTTATCTTTTTCATCAAACCAGATATATTTATCGATAGTGTTTCTGATTCCTTTGTTTTGAGTTATAGCCCAGCAGTATTGATGAAATACGGCGTCAGCATCATGATTTCCTTCAATTATTTGAATAGAGTCATCTTCGTTAATAACAACATCCCAACCAATATAAGGCATAGTTTTGACTACTTTAGCTGCTTCTTCGCAGGTTTTTAAAACTTTATCCCAGTTAGGAATTTGAAAACCATCAAATTTAATATTACTTTCAGGATGTTTTTTGATAACTCCTCCGAACTTAGAACTAGCATTTCCAATTACTTTTCCAGTTTTTAGATCTACTGTAGCCATAATTCCTCCTGAAGAGAAATTATCAGTTGTACTTTTAGAACTTGCTCCCATTCTAACAGTAGCATTTAAGAAGTTGGTCTTATTATTTAATGTTATAGTTTGAACTCTTACTGTATTTATAGTGGATGGGTTTAGTTTAGCCATGGTTTTGTGTTGTTTAATAATTTCTTCAATTATACCTTGTTTATATGATTTTAGTTTAAGGTATAATATAAAATTTAGAAGTTTGCTTTGACTAATTTTGTATTTTTTGATACCTATTCCGCAGGCAGTATCGAGTGGTTTATAAATAAGCATATCTTTATTTTTGATAAATTTTTTAAATTTGGAGAAATTTAGTTTTTCTACATTATACCAATCACGTTTAATAAATTTTTTAAATTTTTCATTAAAAAGTGGTTTTTGTTTAAAATATTTCCAGGTATCAGCATAATCACAATATCTGACATAAAGTTTTCTCCATAGTTCTGATGTTATATAATCTTTTTGCTGTTTTAAAGTAAGTTTATAAAGCTTTAAGATGTAATATTCATGAAAAGTACATCCACAATTTACTTGAGATTTGAAAAAGTTTAAAGCAAGCTGTCCATCATTCCAGTTCATTTCAGTTTTTACTTTTTTCATTTCATTATCTTTTTCTTTTATGATTTCCTTGTTGGTATTAGTAGTTCTAATTTTTACTTTTTTATAGTGTGGAAGCTCTTTTAATTTTGCTATAGGTAATTTATATTTACCACTTAAAATAAATTGATAATAATTGTAACCTTTAGATTTAGCGATATCTAATCTTTCTAGAGCTTCTTTGGAAGAACAATTATTTTTTTCCATTAGGACATTCATATACCATTTTTTATTAAGTTCTCTTTTAATTTTTCTTTTTTCTAAGGTTTCTCGTAATTCTTCTAGTTCTTTTTCATTTAGTTCCCAGCATTTGTATTCATAATACTTTTGAGGGGTTATATTCATTTCTTTAGCTAATTTTAATTTTTCTTGAAGTTTTTCATTTTTTAAGTTGCTTTCTTTTTTGATTTTAGTAAGTATCTTTTCGTTTTTCTTTATTTTTTTACCAAGCCTTTTTAATTTGTGAGCGCTTAAATCATAACCTTTGTTAGAAATATATTTTTTAATATTTAGGCCATATATTTTAGCTTCGATAACTTTAATAATAGTTTTAATTAAAGACCAATTAGTTCGTGCTTGGATTCTTCTAAGATTTTTAATAAATCTTTTACTTCTTTTAATCATTTATATCCATTCCTTTTTCCCAATATGGTTTTAATATTTTTTTGACCCCTTTATCCTCTAAAATTCCGTATACTGATTGTAAAATTTTTACATCATGATTATGATTTCCTTCGATAAATTCTGGTTCTCCTTTATCTGTTATGGCTATATCCCAACCAATATAAGGCATGTTAGGAATTATATTAGCGGCTTCTTTTAAAGCTTTTTCAATTTTTTTCCACTCTGGAATAGCATATCCTTTGTATTTTATTTTAGAAATAGGATGATTTACATAGCGGTTACCTTTTTTGTCTGCTCCATCAGTATCTATTTTTCCGGTTTTAACATTAACTCCAGCAATAATTCCTCCGGCTGACCAGTTGTCAAAATCATTATCTACTCCTGTTCTAAATACTGCTCCTAGAATCTTGAAATCATTATTTAAATTCATAGTTACTATTCTTAGAGAATTGCAGGATTTAGGAGAAAAAACAGCAGTTTTTTCGTGTTGAGTAATAAATTCTTCCACTATACCATTTCCCTCTCTTGTGATGTAATTATAAATTTCTTTATTTTTGTGTTCGCTTTCATTGACAGTAAACTTTTTAAAACCTATTCCTTGTAACATATCAATTGGTTTATAAGCGATAGTTTTTAGACCTTTAATATTTTTTAGAAAATCTTCATATGATAGGTTTTCAGTTTTGAACCACTTTCTTTTGACAAATTTTTTAAAATAGGTATTAAATAAGGCTTTGTCATGAAAATAAATGTAATTTTCTTTAAAATCACAGTATCTTAATTTCATTTTCCAATAAGTATCAGTAGTTATATACTCTTTTTGTTCTTTAGGAGTTTTATTATAAAGTTTATATAAATAAAACTCTTCTTCATCACAACCACAGTTAAATTTTGCTTTGTTATATTCAATTCTATATCTACCTAAGGTCCAGTTTTTTTCATTCATTATTTCAAGTATGTGGGCTTGTAATTCTTTTTGTTTTTCAGCTTTTTTAGCCAGTTCTTCTTTAGTAGGTTCTTTCTTAGGTTTTTGTTTTTTATCTTCTATTTCTTCATCTTTTAAAAGATAAAGATTGTTCATTATATAACTTTTAGAGTAATGACCTTTTTTACGAGCTTTGGCCATTTCTTCTTTAGCTTTTTCTAAAGGCCAGCCTGTTTTATTAGCAACAATTTGAGCATAATAATTTTTGTTGTGTTCATTTAGTCTCTTTAAATCTTCTAGAGTTTCTTTATATTCAGCTAGTTCGTCTGTTTGAAACTCCCAGCATTTTTTATTTATATAACCAGTATAGGTAAAGCCTATTTCATGAGCTTCTTTTACTAATTTAGTAGCTTCTTTTTTAGATATTTTCTTCATTTTTTTTGTTTCTTTTATAGCTAGTTTTTTCTTATTTAAAGTTACTCCTAATTTTTTGATATCTTTTAAACGTTTGTTATAACATTTATTTTTTAAATAGTCTGAAGGCGTAACTCCATATTTATAAGCTTTTAATAATTTTTTAATAATTTTAGGCTTACTCCAAGCGGTTTTTTCTTCAATTTTATTAATAGTTTTCAATAGTTTTTTTATTTTTTTCATTTTATACAACTCCATATCTATAATTTACCTTGTAAATTGATTATATAATCATAGATATTATAAGTCAATAGAAAGAGATATAAATAAAAAAAGAAAAGACTTAAGTTAATTTAAAATAAGTCTTTTTAATAGTCCTCTAAGAAATAATGTTTTCCTTTTTCATCTTTATATCCTAGTACAGAATCAAGATTGATATTTTCACTACTTCTTAAAATATGAATGTCAATATTTTTGTCAACTTGTCTTAAGTCATCAATTAATTTTTTTATTTCAGCTCTTTTTCCTATTTTCTTTTTGGTTATGCTGCAAGCACAATCTAAAAAGTTAAGGTTACAATGTTTAGTCCAAGAAATAATGTCTTTTTCTTTAACATAATAAAGTGGTCTTATAAGTTCCATATTAGAAAAATTAGTGCTTTTTAATTTAGGCATCATGGTTTTATATTCTCCGGCATAAATAATATTTAAAAGAATGGTCTCAATTACATCATCGAAGTGATGTCCTAAAGCTATTTTGTTACATCCTAGTTCTTTAGCTTTAGCATATAAAGCTCCGCGTCTTTTTCTAGCACATAAGTAACAGATAGAATTAGTATTTTCTATTTGTTTAAAAATATTACTTTCAAAGATTGTAGCTTCTATTTCTAAAAGATTTAAATTTTCTTTTATTTTGTTTAAGTTTTCTTTAGTATAACCGGGATCCATAACAATAAATTTTAAGTTAAAATTATATTTGCTATGTCTTTTTAACTCTTGCATACATTTAGCAAGTAAAAATGAGTCTTTTCCTCCGGAGATGCAGACTGCTATTGTATCGCCATCATTTATCATTTGAAATTCTTTGATACCTTTTAAAAATCTACCAAATATTTTGGTTTTATAAGTTTTTATTATACTTCTTTCTATTTCTTTTAATTCCATTGTTAACACCTGTTTTAAATTATATCTTATCAAAAAACGAAAAACAATACTAAAATCTAGTATTGTTTTAAATTATTTTAAAATATTTAGAGCTTCTTCTATAGAGATAAGTTTTTGATCTCCGGTTTCCATATCTTTAATAGTTACTTTATTTTGGTTTTGTTCTTCTTCTCCAATTATTATAACATAAGGTATTTGCAAGCGATTAGCATATTTCATTTTAGCTTTTAAGCTTTTTGTTTCGTAGTAAATAGAGGAATAAATATTATTACTTCGTAAAGTATTTGCTATTTTTATAGCATATTTAATATTAGATTGGTCAAAAGGTATTATTAGAGCTTTGGTTAGGCTCTTAGTACTTGAAGTTATGATATTGGCTTCCTTTAATTGATAAAATAGTCTTGTAAGGCCAATAGAGATTCCAATTCCTTGTAATTTTTTATCAGTGTAGTATTCAGTTAAGTTATCATATCTACCACCACTACAAATACTTCCTAAAGATGGATAATCATCAAGTTTTGTTTCATAAACTGTTCCAGTATAATAGTCTAATCCTCTGGCAATTGTTAAATCAATTGTAAAATAGTTTTCAGAAACTTCAAATTCTCTTAGATTAGTAATAACACTTTCCAATTCTTGAAGGCCTTCTAGAAATAAACTGTTTTCTATATTTAAGTTTTTTAAGGAGTTTAAAATTTCATCATTTGTTCCTGTTATGGAAATAAAATCATTTATCTTTTGGATATCGTTTTTAGTTATTTCTAGCTTTTCTAATTCTTCATTTACTTTAGTTAGTCCTATTTTTTCTAATTTATCTATTATTTTTAAAATCTCTGAGGCTTTATTTTGAAGAGATAGTTCGTCAAATAAACCGTTTAAGATTTTACGATTATTGATTCTAATAGTAAATTTACCAAAGTTTAGTTTTTTAAATAAAGTATAAATAATAACTGGAATTTCAGCATCATACATAAGATTTAAATCTTCATTTATGATATCAATATCACATTGATAAAATTCACGAAATCTTCCTCTTTGGGGTCTTTCTCCACGATATACTTTACCAATTTGATATCTTTTAAATGGAAAGGCTAAATCGTTATATCTTTCTGAAACGTATCTTGCTAGAGGGACAGTTAAATCGAATCTTAAAGCGATGTCATTATCTCCTTTTTTAAAGCGATAAATTTGTTTTTCGGTTTCTCCCCCTGCTTTAGCAAGTAAAATATTAGAATATTCTAAAATGGGAGTATCTAGGGGTAAAAAGCCGAAAGTTTCATAGACTTCTCTTATAGTGTCAATCATATTGTTAAATAAAATTTGATCTTCCGGTAAAAGTTCCATAAATCCGGGCATTATTTTAGGAATTACTTTGTCCATATTCATTCTCCTTTACTTTTTTATTGTAACATTAAATTATAAAGTAATAAAGTAAAAGTATGATTAATTATCATACTTTCTGTTTCTTACTAGTTCTTTTTCTTCGTGATAAATTTCTCTATTAGGTTCATATTCTCTATTTATATCATTAGTTTTTTGGGCTATAGGTATAGCAACTTCTTCGCTTTCTTTTTTTAAACTCATTATTAAGTTGTAATTTTCTATGTATGGTATATCTACATATTCAAGGCTATTTAAACTAACTAGTTCATTATTATAAATATCTATTCCGTTTAATAAATCAGTTTTATTTATTCCTAGATTAGGATTTTTAGGATTTTTATCTTGGGTAGTTTTTTCTAAAACTTTTCTTAATCTATCATAACCTTCTTTTTGATTTTCATTATAAGTGTATCCTGAAATAAGCTTAAGAGATGCTTGATAAGCAAAATTACTGATAGATAATTTTTCATCTACTCCGTATATATCGTGAAAATTATGTTGGTTAAAGGCTAAAATCTTTTTGCTTTTTAAATAAACTAAATATTTAATACCATTATTATCTTTAATTTTTTCGGCATAATAATACTCTTCATCATTTCTATTGATTATAAATTTTGATATTACTTTCATTTGAAGTCCCCCTCGTCAGTATATAGTTATAAAAAGTACTGCCTAATAATTTTATCATTTTTGTCCTATTTTGTCAATTGAATTGTTAGAGTTTTTCAATATATTACAACTTTTTTACAAAAAAATTAGCTTAATGCTAATTTTGATTACTAATGGTGATCCCTCAGGGGCTCGAACCCTGGACCCACAGATTAAGAGTCTGTTGCTCTACCAACTGAGCTAAGGAACCAATGACAAAATAATTATAACACATTATGTTTATAATTTGAACTTTTTTCTTCTTTTTTTTTGTTTTTTTTCTTTGAATAAAAATATTTTAACAATAAATCTATTCCTAATATAGCATATTCAAATTTATTAGTTTCTTTTTTAGATATTTTAAATTTCATAGGTCCCCCTTTTTGAGTACCTGCTATTGTAACAAAACTAATAAATTTATTAAAAAATAGTGCTAAAAAGTAAAAAAAAGAGGATTTTACTTAAATCCCTTTTAACATTTCTAATTTATATTTAGTTATTGAATTTGAATTGAAGCCTTCGTACTCAGCTTTAAATCTTTTGGTACTGCTATTAGATATTTCTCCAACACAGTCACTAGCTTCTCCTACTAAATTGCCATTTTCATCATATAATTTGTATACAACGTCAACATAGTAATAATCAGTATGACTAGTATTTTGGATAAATCCTGTAATGGTATATACATTTTTTTCTTCGTCATAGCTTATAATAGGTTCTTGTTCAATAATTAAATCTTTATGGATTGGTTCATTATTTATCGTAATAATAAAGAAAATGGCAAATAAAATTACTGGAATTAAGTTAATAAGAAATCCTAATATAATTAACCAAATTGACCATTTTGGCAATTTACTATTTTTTTTACGACTTTTCATTCTTTTTCCTCCTTGTATATCTCTATACCTAAATCTTGTAACTGATTTATACTGACCTTATCTGGAGCCTCGCTCATTAAGCAGCTAGCACTAGTGGTTTTTGGAAAAGCAATTACGTCTTTAACATTATTAGTTTCAGTTAAGACCATTATTAATCTTTCAAGTCCAAAAGCAAGTCCTCCATGTGGTGGAGTGCCATATTTTAAAGCTTTAACAAAGAAACCAAATTTTTCTTCGATGTCTTCTTTTGTTAGTTCTAAAGCTTCAAACATTTTTTCTTGAACTTGTTCATCATGAATACGGATAGAGCCTCCTCCTACTTCGTAACCATTTATAACAATGTCGTAGGCTTTAGAATAACAATTTCCTTTGTCAGTTAGTAGTTTATCAATGTCACTATCAAGAGGAGCAGTAAATGGATGGTGACTGGAAATATATCTTTGTTCTTCTTCACTATATTCAAATAATGGAAAATCTACTACCCAAAGTAAAGCGTAATCATTTTCTTTAATTAAATTTAAATCTGTAGCTAATTTGCATCGTAAAGCTCCAAGAGCCTCTTTAGTATTATTATAACTTCCTGCTACTATAAGAATCAAGTCATTTTCTTTAATTTTTAGTGATTTTTTTAAATTTTCTTTTTCTTCTAGAGTTAAGTGACTAGCTATACTTCCAGTAAAGTCTTCATTATATTTTAAGTAAAATAAGCCATTTGCTTTATGATCTTTGACAAAATCTGTTAGTCTATCTAAGTCTTTACGAGAATATTTAGAAGCACTATCTCTGGCGACTAAACAATTAATAATTTGATTGTTTTTAATAATGCTTTTAAATAGTTCAAAATTAGTATTGGTAAAAATATCTGTTACATCATTTATTTTCATATCATATCTTAAGTCAGGTTTATCTGTACCGTAATCTCTGATGGCATCATCATATTTCATTCTGGAAAGAGGAAGTTTAATGTCAATTCCTTTAATTTCTTTGAATATTTTAGCAATTAGATTTTCATTGATAGTGATTATGTCATCTTCAGAAGCAAAACTCATTTCCATATCGATTTGGGTAAATTCTGGTTGACGGTCTGCTCTTAAATCTTCATCTCTAAAACATCTGGCTATTTGATAATATCTTTCGATTCCTCCGACCATAAGTAATTGTTTAAAAATCTGAGGTGATTGAGGAAGAGCGTAAAAACTTCCTTTGTTAACTCTAGAGGGCACCAAGTAGTCACGAGCACCTTCGGGAGTTGATTTACAAAGAATTGGAGTTTCAACTTCGATAAAATTATTATTTTCAAAAAAATTTCTAACAATATTGCAGACTTTACTTCTAGTTATTAATTTGTTTTTTATTTCATCTCTTCTTATGTCTAAATAACGGTATTTTAACCTGGTCTCTTCACTGGTATTAGGATTATTACTAATTACAAATGGTAATTCTAAGCAAGTATTTAGGATTTCTAGTTCTAAGACTTCTACTTCTATTTCTCCAGTTGGAATATTTAGATTTTTATTAGTACGCTCTGCTATTTTACCTTTGGTTTTTATTACATATTCATTTTTTAATTCTAATGCTTTATTATAATTTTTATTTTCTGGTGGTATGACTAACTGAATTATACCACTTCTATCTCTTAAATCTACAAAGATAAGTCCTCCTAGATTCCTTACTTTTTGAACCCAGCCATATAGAGTAACAGTTTCGCCAACATTTTTGATATTAAGTTCGTTATTGAATATATTTTTCATTTTAACCTCCATATAAAAAACAGTTATCTCCTTGTAAGGGACGAATAACTGTTTAATCCGCGGTACCACCCTAGTTTATTATATTTCTATAATCACTCTTTTTATAGATAACGGTATAACCGGCTTGGTCTACTTAATTCTTCAAGCACTCCTGGGGTCTTTCATATTAAAGGTTTTATTAGTTTACACCTGCCACTAACTCTCTTTAAAAACTATTTAATATTACTTTTCCAATCAACGTTTATATTAATATTATAAAAAGTATTAAAAATTTTGTCAAATGTTTTTAAATTAAAATAAAAGAGACTATCTAGCCTCTACTATTAATTTGATTGCGGTTCTTTCTTCACCATCTATAGTTATATCACTAAAAGCTGGGATACAAACCAAATTTTTACCACTTGGAGCTACAAAACCTCTGGCGATTGCTATAGCTTTAATAGCTTGATTTAAAGCTCCTGCTCCAATTGCTTGTATTTCAACAACTCCTTTATCTCTAAATACATTAGTTAAAGCCCCTGCTACTTTATTAGGGTTTGATTTTGATGATACTTTTAATATATCCATATTTTATCAGTCCTTTCTTCTTACACTTAATTATATTTTTTAGTAATTAAAAAAGACCAATAAATATTTTTATTTAGTAAAAAAGCAAACAAATTGATTGTCTGCTTTTATTATATTATTTTAATTATTCAACTGATTTTAGGGAATCTATCATATTTATTTTTCTAAGAATAAAGCTAGTTATGAATTGAACTATTAAAGTAAAGGCAATCATTATTAAGAAGGTGTAAACATAACTTAAGATATGAATATCTTTTACAAATAATATCTCATCAGTTTCTGCTACCATTAAGACAAATAAGTTTAATCCTAGACCTCCTAGTACTCCTAGAATTATACCAAATATAGTTAGAATAACAGTTTCTCTGTAAACATAAGTAGAAACTTCTTTGTTATAGAATCCTAAAACTTTTAAGGTGGCAATTTCTCTTCTTCTTTCACTAATATTGATAGTGGTTAAATTGTATAAAACCGTAATAGCTAAGAAGGTTGAAAAGCCTATTATTAAATAAACTATATCATTCATACTATTGATAACATCTTCAAGCATTTTTTTACTATCATCGGTATATTGGATGCTACTAAAATAGTTAGAATTGATTAAGTTTGTGCCAGTTTCTTCCTTGTTGGTATTATCCATATTAGTCATAATTGCATTATAAGATATATCTTTAATTGCCTCATTATAATAGGTATCAGTCATATAAATATAATGATTGACATAATTTTGACAGATATTTTCTACTTTTAAGATGAAAAGTTCATTTTGATTATTTCTAATATTTATGGTGTCTCCTATTTTTACTCCTAGAAGATCAGCCATTTTCTCAGTTATTACAACACCATCATCTGATAAAGTAATTTTATTACCACTTAAATCTTTTAAATTTAAAAATTTATCTATATTAGAATTTTCAAAAGCCATGACATAAGTATCTAGAGTTTTATTGTCTGCCGAAAAGGTATAGCTTTCCATATGCATATAGCGATAAGAATCAATGTTGTTATCAGTTAATACTTTAGTTATATTGTTACTAGGACTATTTATTTCTTCATTTAGTAATAAGATAGAATCATAAGTTATAATATCTTCAAATTGTTTTTCAAGTAAAGAATTTATGCTATCTTTAATACCAAAACCAGTAAGTAATAAAGCCGTACAACCAGTTATACCAACAATAGTCATAATAATTCTTTTTTTGTATCTGAACATGTTTCTAATTGTTACTTTCCAAGTGAAAGATAGTTTTTTCCAAAGACCTGGTAAACGTTCTAATAAAACTTTAGTTCCTTTTTTAGGAGCTTCTGGTCTTAAAAGTTCGGCTGGATTATTTTTAAAGTTGCGATTTACAGTAATATAAGTTACTAGAACCATAGTTATAATGGCTACTGATACTATTAAAGTACTAGCATTAAAGTTAAAGTATGTGATTAAATCAGGTATAGTAAATGATGCTGTGTAAACTCCAAATAAAGCATGAGGTACGATATAATATCCTATTAAAAGTCCAATTACTAAACCAATAAAGGTAGCAATTAATACATAGGTTATATAACTAGTGATGATTTTAGCTTTACTTATTCCTAAAGAAGTGAACAATCCTATTTCAGAACGTTCTTCTTCAATCATTCTAGTCATAGTATTCATACCCATTAGAAAGGCAACAATAATGAAGAAAATCGGAAAGACACTGGCAATAGAGTCTATTTTAGTCGCAGCTTCATAGAAAGTTGTGTAACCACTGTTGTCTTCTCTAGTTAAAAGATACCACTCCGGTTTTTCTAAATTTTCTAAATCTTCTTTAGCTTTAGTTATTTTTTCATTAGCTTTTTTTATTTCTTCTTGATAGGTAGCATAATTTTTTTGATATTCTTCTTGACCTTTTTTTAAACTTTGTTTTCCACTTTCTATTTCTGTATAAGCATTATTTAAATCATTTAATTTTTCAGTATAAGTATTTTTCCAAGTAGAACTTGCTTCTTCTAATTCTTTAGTTTTTTCATCTAGAGTCTCTTTGGTTTCCTTTAATTTTTCTAAGTTATTATAAAATGTTTTAAGATTATTTATATTACTTTCTATTTCTTCGTATTCTTTAGAAGAAGGATCTATATTTTCAAGTTGCTTTTCTAAAGATTGAATCTGTGAGTTTAATGATGATAAGGTTCTATTTATTTCATCTTCTTCTATACCATAATTTTTTAAGGAGTTTTTAAATATAGCTTTACTTTTGGCTAATTCTTGATTACTATTTGCTAATTTTGTTTCTGTAGTTTCTTTAGTTTGATTTAAAGTATTTAAACCAGAGTAATAGTCAGCTTCGGCTTGATTTAATTCTGTTTCTGTTTTATCTAAGGTGTTTTTAGCTTCTTCTAATTTTTTACCATTAGTTTCAGTTTCTTCTTGTAGTTTTTCTTCAGCATCATAAATTTCGATCATGGCTTCTTCTTTTA